>NZ_BAAAMU010000029.1:38073-104563 GCF_039529435.1 Nonomuraea maheshkhaliensis | reverse complement strand
CTCCCGTGAAGGACGACCCGGCACGGGTGCGCGTGCGGGTGCCGCCGCCGAGCGAACGGCCGGCCCAGGTGCCGCCCCCGGTCAAGAAGGACCGGCCGGGCCGGGCCCGGCTGCGGGCCACGATCGACGCCCTCGGTTCTCTCGTACGCGCCCAGCCCGGCATCGTCGCCCTGCGCCTGCGCAACTACGGCGACGCCCCCAGCGAGGAGCTGGCCGCCCAGGTGGACCTCCCACCCGGCGTCACCCTCGTCCCGACCGCGCGCCGCGCCCACAGGGCGGCGCACCCGGGCTCCTCGGGCGCGACGGGTTCTGCGGGCACAGGGGGTTCCGCAGGTGTTGTGGGTTCCGCGGGTCCAGGGGGCACGGTGGGGACGGTGGACGGCTGGGCCTGCCGCCCGGCCGAAGGCGGCGCGCGGTGCGTCAGGAAGGCGCTGGCCGCCGGGCAGGGCACGACCGTGTTCCTGCGGGTGCTGGTGGCCGACGAGGCGCCGCAGGGCCCGGGTCCCGCCGTCAGGATCACGGCGGGCCCGCTGCGGCTGCTGGCCAAGGCCGAGACGGGCGTACGCGGGTCGGGCGCGCCCGCCAGGTTCGCCACCGACGGGAAGGTGACCGTGCGGGCGATCGGCAACGCGCTGCTGAGCTGCCCGCAGGAGCGCGCGGGCTGCCTGGAGGCCAGGCGCCGCGAGGGAGCCCAGCGCGACAACGACCTGTGGCCGATGACCGCGCTCGACCAGGACGACCGGTCCGACACCGCCTCCTCCAGCGGGGCCGGGCTGTCCGTGCCGAAGGGCGGCGAGGTCGTGTGGGCGGGGCTCTACTGGTCGGCGACGGGCGAGCGGGCCGGGCCGATCAAGCTCAGGCCGCCGGGACGCAAGAAGTACCTGACCGTGCGGCCCGGCCAGGTGACGGTGCGCGAGCTGCCGCTGGGCCCGGTCTACCAGGCGTTCGCCGACGTGAGCGAGCTGGTCGGCGACGTACGCGCGAACGGCACCTGGTGGGCGGCCGACGCCCCCATGGAGGAAGGGGTGTCACGCCATGCCGGATGGAGCCTGGTGCTGATCGTCACCGATCCGGCGGAGCCGTACAGCCAGGCCGTGGTGCTGGACACGGCGGCCGTGATCGGCGGCGGCGCGCGGCGGGCGCGGATCCCGCTCGGCGGGCTGAGCCCGGCGGCCGCGCCCGCGCGGGTCGAGCTGGTCACGTGGGAGGGCGACGCCGACCTCGAGGGCGACAAGGTCTCGCTCGGGTCCGGCGCGCTGACCCCCGCCGGCGGCGAGCGCGCTTTGGCGAACGTCTTCGACGGCTCGTCGAGCGGCGCGGCGGAGCTGACGTTCGGCATGGACGTGGACACGGTCGGCGCCGAACTCGGGGTGGATCCCGCGCTGACGATCATCACGGACAAGGACGTGGTGCTGTTCGGGGTCGCCGCGCTGAGCGTGCGAGCGCGCTCGTGACCACGAACAGGACAAACTGGTACGGTTCGCCTGATTGGTCTGGCGCACCTATGCGCGAGTGCCGAATCGTCGGGATTAACCCTCGCGCGATCACCTGCTTTCATTACCCTGAGAGAGGGCCGCCGAGTCCGGTCTCTGACGGTGCAGAGCCAGCAAGGTCGGACCACCAGGAAAGGGGCGGTGTCAGTGGATCGCTGTGCGCTGTTCGTGGACGCTGGCTATCTGCTGGCTGACGGGGCGATGGCCGTGCACGGCACGCGTCATCGCGAAGCGGTCTCCTGGGACTATCCAGGGCTGCTGCAGCTGATGACCAACCTGTCGCGCGAGCGCACCGGCCTGCCGCTGCTTCGGTGCTACTGGTACGAGGCGACGGTCGAGGGCCGGCGCACTCCCGAGCACGACGCGCTGGCCGACATACCGGGCCTCAAGCTCAGGCTGTCCCGCATCCGGCCGGGCCGGCGCGAGGGCGTCGACGCCCAGGTGCACCGCGACCTCATGACGCTCGCGCGCAACAACGCCATCTGCGACGCGGTGGTGGTCAGCGGCGACGAGGACCTCGCGCAGGTCGTCTGCGACGCCCAGGACCTCGGCATCAGGGTGAGCGTCATCCACATCGCCGCCGACGGCGGCTGGGCCGTCTCGCGCTCGCTCCGGCAGGAGTGCGACGACCTGGTCGAGCTCGGAGCGGTCCACCTGCGCCCCTACGTCAGCACGCTGACCGGCATCACCGAGTCGTCCAACGGCCACCACCAGCCCACCGGCAACGGCCACGCCTCCCACTCGCTGCCGCCCGCGCCGCAGCAGTCGTCGCTGCCGCCCTCCTCGCTGCCCTCCACCACGGGCTCCAGCATGGGCTCCAGCATGGGCTCCACCACGGGCGGCCACACGAGCAGCCACACGAGCAGCCACAGCGGGGGCCACCCGACGAGTCACACGGGCGGTCATTCGGGCAGCCACGCCGCCGGCTCCTCTTCGCACAACGGTCAGCCGTCGTCCAACGGACACTCCTCAGGACGCGCCCAGACGCCGCCCGCGCTGCCCACGTACGCCTCCTACCAGCAGGAGCAGCCCACTTACCAGCAGGAGCAGCCGTCGGCCTACCAGCAGGAGCCGCCGCCCGCCGCTCCGGCCACCGGGCCGATCCAGGCGCAGTCGCAGCAGTCGAGCCCCACCACCGGCCAGTTCTCCTCGCCGTCGAGCGGCGCCTACCAGCCCGCGCAGCTCGGCCCCTACACCGGGCCGCAGCCGGCCCCCGTCGCGCAGCCGGCGGCCACGGCGGGCGCCACCACGCTGTCCGACGCCGTCAAGGCCGCCCACCGCGAGGGCCACGACTTCGGCGACTCCGTCGCCCGCGACGCGCCCGCGCTGTGGCTGGAGGCGGTCCTGGCGCGCAAGCCGCGCATGCCGTCCGACCTTGAGGCGCGGCTGCTGCAGGGATCGTCGTTGCCGATCGACTTCCTGCTGCACGACGAGGTACGCCACGCCCTGCGACGCGGCTTCTGGGACGCTTTGGAACGCGCCCGTCAGTGACGAACACGTGACGAACGCGGTCGTGAGGGACGCGTCTCGCGCCCGTCAGTAACACCCCGCACACCGAAACGCCCCCGGGCGGCGGATGTCCCGGGGGCGGAGCGTGGGAGATCAGGAGAGCGCGTCGAAGCCGGCGCGCAGGTGGCTGAGGCGTTCGTTCAGGTCGGCAAGCGGCACCGACAGCGCCGGATCCTGGGACTTTCGGGCCAGCTCCCTGACCCGGGCCAGCTCGTCCTCCACCGCCGTCAGCCGCCGCGACAGCTCCGGCAGCACCGACGCCTGGTCGCCCGCACCCGGCGGCAGCTCGCCGTTGAGGCGGTCGCGCAGCAGGCTCGCCTGCTCGGCCAGGCGCTTGTTCATGTTGTACAGCTCGGAGAAGACCGACACCTTCGCCCGCAGCACCCACGGGTCGAACGGCTTGGTCAGATAGTCCACGGCGCCGGCGGCGTAACCGCGGAAGGCGTAGTCGGGAGCGCTGTCGACCACGGTCAGGAAGATGATCGGGATGTTGCGGGTGCGCTCGCGCCGCTTGATGTGCGCGGCGGTCTCGAAGCCGTCCATGCCGGGCATGCGCACGTCCAGCAGGATCAGCGCGAACTCGGTGTTGAGCAGCGCTTTGAGCGCCTCCTCGCCCGACCTGGCGCGTACGGGCACCAGGTCGAGTGAGCTGAGGATGGCCTCAAGGGCGATCAGGTTCTCCTCGCGGTCATCGACGAGGAGGATCTTGGCACGATCCGGCATCGATCACGACCCTTCGGCTGACGAGGCGGACGGTGAGGAGTCGGACGCGGCACCCCGTCCGCGGCTGAGCCAGCCGCGCAGGCGTTCGAGCAGGCGGTCCACGTCGACCGGCTTGGGCACGTAGTCGGACGCGCCCGAGGCGATGCTCTTCTCCCGATCGCCCCGCATGACCTTGGCGGTCAGCGCGATGATCGGCAGGTCCGCGAACTGCGGCATGCGGCGGATGGCCGAGGTCGTGGCCCAGCCGTCCATCTCCGGCATCATGATGTCCATCAGCACGAGCGCGACGTCCTCGTTCCGTTCGAGCTGCTCGATACCCTCCCGTCCGTTTTCAGCGTAGACGACGGTAGAACCGTGTCGCTCCAGCACGCTGGTGAGTGCGAAGACGTTACGGATGTCGTCGTCCACGATGAGGATCTTGGCGCCGCTGAGCGGGTCGTCGCCCTGCCACTGGCTGGGCGTCTCGACCGGCGGCTCGACCAGCTCGGGCATCGGCAGGTCGAGCGGCAGCGGCGGCTCGGGCGTGGCCGCGGAGCTGTCGTCCGAGGGCGGCGTCATGAGCTGGCGGCGGGTCGCCGCCCCGCCGTCGGTCGCGGCCAGCGGGCCGGTGTAGGAGGCCGGCAGGTAGAGCGTGAACGTGCTGCCCTTGCCCAGCTCGCTGTCCACGTGGATCTCGCCGCCGAGCAGCCGGGCGATGTCGCGGCAGATCGCGAGGCCGAGGCCCGTGCCGCCGTATTTCCTGCTCGTGGTGCCGTCGGCCTGCCTGAACGCCTCGAAGATGACGTCGCGCTTGTCGGGCGCGATGCCGATCCCGGTGTCGATCACCTGGAACGCCATCAGGTCGTCGGCCTCGTGCAGGGTGTCGTCGTCGAACTGGACCCCGGCCGGCGGCGCCGTGATCCGCAGCTTCACCTCTCCGCGCGGCGTGAACTTCACCGCGTTGGACAGCAGGTTGCGCAGCACCTGCTGCAGGCGCTGCTCGTCGGCGCGCAGCTCGTGGGGCACGTCGGAGTCGACCTCGACGCTGAACGACAGGCCCTTGTCCTGGGCCAGCGGCGCGAACGCGGCCTCCAGCAGATCCACCATCTTCGGCAGCGACACCTGGATCGGATGGATGTCCATCCGGCCCGCCTCGACCTTCGACAGGTCGAGCATGTCGTTGATCAGCTGGAGCAGCGCCGAGCCCGCGCTGTGGATCGTCCTGGCGAACTCGACCTGCTGCGAGGTCAGGTTGCCCTCGGCGTTCTCGGTCAGCAGCTTGGCCAGCACCAGCAGGCTGTTGAGCGGCGTGCGCAGCTCGTGGGACATGTTGGCGAGGAACTCGGACTTGTAGCGCGAGGACACCGCGAGCTGCTCGGCGCGCTCCTCCAGCGTCCGCCTGGCCTGCTCGATCTGGAAGTTCTGGATCTCGATCGCGCGGTTCTGCTTGGCCAGCAGTGCCGCCTTGTCCTCCAGCTCGGCGTTGGACCTGCGCAGCTCTTCCTGCTGGCGCTGCAGCTCGTCGGAGCGCTCCTGGAGCTCGCGGGTGAGCCGCTGGGACTCGGTCAGCAGGTCCTCGGTGCGGGAGTTGGCGATGATGGTGTTCATCGTGACGCCGATGGTCTCGACGAGCTGTGTCAGGAAGTCGAGGTGCACCTCGCCGAACGGCGTGAACGAGGCCAGCTCCAGCACGCCCAGCACGCGGTTCTCGAACAGGATCGGCAGCACCACGATCTGCGCCGGCGTGGAGCGGCTGAGGCCGCTGTCGATGGTGATGAACTGCGGCGGCACGTCGTCGAGGACGATGTGCCTGCCCTCGGCCGCGGCCTGCCCGACGATGCCCTCGCCGATGCCGAAGCGCTGGCGCGGGCCCCGGTCGGGCCGCACGCCGTAGCCGCCGATCAGGATCAGCTCGTGGTCGCCCTCGGGGTCGATGCTGTAGAAGGCGCCGTAGCGGGCCGAGACCAGCGGTGTCAGCTCGCTCATCGTCAGCTTGGCCACTTCGAGCAGGTCGCGGTGGCCCTGCATGAGCCGGGAGATGCGGGCCAGGTTGGACTTGAGCCAGTCCTGTTCCTGGTTGGCCTGCGTGGTCTCGCGCAGGCTGCCCACCATCGAGTTGATGTTGTCCTTCAGCTCGGCCAGCTCGCCCTGTGCCTCGACGGCGATCGAGCGGGTCAGGTCGCCGCGGGCGACGGCGCTGGTCACGGTCGCGATGGCGCGGATCTGCGTGGTGAGGCTCTCGGCCAGCTCGTTGACGCTCTCGGTGAGCCGCTTCCAGGTGCCCTCGACGCCCTCGACCCGGGCCTGACCGCCGAGCTGGCCGTCGGAGCCGACCTCGCGGGCGACTCGGGTCACCTCGGAGGCGAACGAGGAGAGCTGGTCGACCATCCGGTTGACGGTGGTCTTGAGCGCCAGGATCTCGCCCTGGGCATCGACGTCGATCTTGCGGGTCAGGTCGCCGTTGGCGACCGCGGTGGTCACCTCGGCGATGTTGCGCACCTGATAGGTCAGGTTGTTCGCCATGGAGTTGACGTTGTCGGTGAGGTCCTTCCAGACGCCCGACACGCCCTTCACCCTGGCCTGGCCGCCGAGCTGCCCCTGCGTGCCGACCTCGCGGGCCACTCGGGTGACCTCGTCGGCGAAGGAGGAGAGCTGGTCGACCATGGTGTTGAGGGTGTCCTTCAGCTGCAGGATCTCGCCCTGCGCGTCCACCGTGATCTTCTTCGACAGGTTGCCCTGCGCCACCGCGGACGACACGGCCGCGATCTGGCGCACCTGCGAGGTCAGGTTGTTGGCCATCGAGTTGACGTTGTCGGTCAGGTCCTTCCAGACCCCGGACACGCCGCGCACCTGCGCCTGGCCGCCGAGCTGCCCTTCGGTGCCGACCTCGCGGGCGACCCGGGTCACCTCGGAGGCGAACGAGGAGAGCTGCTCGACCATCGTGTTCATGGTCGACTTGAGCTCAAGGATCTCGCCCTGCGCGTCCACGTCGATCTTGCGGGTGAGGTCGCCGTTGGCGACCGCGGTGGTCACCTGGGCGATGTTGCGGACCTGATAGGTCAGGTTGTTCGCCATGGAGTTGACGTTGTCGGTGAGGTCCTTCCAGACGCCCGACACGCCCTTCACCTCGGCCCGGCCGCCCAGCTTGCCCTCGGTGCCCACTTCGCGGGCCACTCGGGTGACCTCGTCGGCGAAGGAGGAGAGCTGGTCGACCATGGTGTTGAGGGTGTCCTTCAGCTGCAGGATCTCGCCCTGCGCGTCCACCGTGATCTTCTTCGACAGGTTGCCCTGGGCCACCGCCGTCGCCACGGTCGCGATGCTGCGCACCTGGGAGGTCAGGTTGTTGGCCATGAAGTTGACGTTGTCGGTGAGATCCTTCCAGACGCCCGACACGCCGGTCACCTGCGCCTGGCCGCCGAGCTGTCCTTCGGTGCCGACCTCGCGGGCGACTCGGGTCACCTCTTCCGCGAAGCCGGACAGCTGGTCGACCATGGTGTTGACGGTGTTCTTCAGCTCGAACATCTCGCCCACGGCGTCGACCGTGACCTTGCGGCTCAGGTCGCCCTTGGCCACCGCGGTGGTCACCACGGCGATGTCGCGCACCTGGGCCGCCACGCGCGACGACATCGTGTTGACGGCCTCGGTGAGGTCGCGCCAGCTTCCTGACATGCCGCGCAGGTTGGCGCTGCCGCCCAGCCGGCCCTCGGTGCCCGCCTCGCGCGCCACCCTCGTGACCTCGGAGTTGAACAGCGCGAGCTGGTCCACCATGCCGTTGATGGCCTTGCCCAGGCGGCGCACCTCGCCGCGGGCGGAGCGGTCGAGGTCGATCCGGCGGGACAGGTCTCCCTTGGCGACCGCGTCGATGACGTCGGCCGCGCCACTCACCGGGCTCACCAGGGCGTCGATCAGCATGTTGACCGACTCGACGCTCTCCGCCCACGCCCCGACCCCGGGGCCGGGCGTCAGCCGCTCGGCGAAGCGGCCTTCCTTGACCACTTCTTTACGCACGCGTACGAGCTCGTTGGCGAGGTGCTCGCGACGGTCGGCCACTTCGTTGAGCAGCAGCCGCACCTCGCTGAGAATGCCGGGAGGCGCATGAGGAACCCGCCGCCGGAAGTCGCCGTCACGCCAGGAGAAGAGAGTCTCCAGGATGGGCACGAGATCCGACTCGGTGTAAGTCCTCTCCTCCGGGCTTGGCGCGGCCTTGGCCGTGGTCATGGGGCCTCCTTCACTCGCACCTGGCTCCGGCGAGTGATTCAAGTCTGTCACGATGAGTAGCTCGTAGTCCTGCCCTTGGATTTACCCCAAGTCAGCGGGAAGTGTGGTAGGCACGTTGGGATGACTGCTTCTCCCCATGCGGTACTCGCTGCGACGTTCGCGCCCGGCGAGACCGCTGTGACGTCTGCGATGAGGTTCACGCGCGAGGTGATGACCGCGTGGGCCACCGGAGGCGTGCTCCATACCGCCGAGCAGGTCGCAGGAGACCTGACCGAACAGGTCGCTGACGAGCCGTTTGAGGTGATTTGGAAGCATTTCGGGGACGCAGTCCAAGTGGAGTTGCGGCAGCGAAACCTTTCCCAGGGCGATCCGAAACCCCCTTCTGTCAACGTAGAGGAATGGGGAGTCACCTTTGCGGGTGATTCCCGTGTCCATTGGGCTAGGCTCACGCTACCTGGCTCCGCGGACCGGGTGGCAGCCGAATGGCTGGAGGAGAGCAGCAGAGGGCCCCACTGGCTGGGGTTTCTCGCCGACGCCAGCGACCTGCTGGCGGGCACCCTCGACCCCGACATGGTGCCGGCCATCATCGCCCAGGTCGTGGTGCCGCGCCTGGCCAACTGGTGCGCCGTCTACACCTCCGCCAACTCCGGGCCGCTGCGGCTGGTCTACCTCTGGCACGCCGACGAGGCCAGGATCGACGGCCTGCGCGAGCAGCTCGCCGGGATGGACATCGACGCCGCCGACACCCGGGTCACCTCCACGATCCACCTGCCCGACTCGCAGGTGCTGGCCGTGCCGCTGACCGCGCGCGGGCGCGGCCTCGGCATGATGTGCCTGGGCCGGCCCGACCGCTTCCCCGACGAGGTCATCCAGTTCGCCGAGGACATCGGCAGGCGCGCCGCCCTCGCCATGGACAACGCCAGGCTCTACGCCCAGCAGGCCGCCGCCAACCGGGCGCTGCAGCGCAGCCTGCTCCCGCCCAACGAGCCCGAGGTGCCCGGGCTCGACTACGGCGTCATCTACGAGCCCGCGGGCGAGGCCAACGAGGTCGGCGGCGACTTCTACGACCTGTTCAAGGCGGGCGACGACTCGTGGCGCTTCGCGATCGGCGACGTCTGCGGCACCGGCCCCGAGGCCGCGGCCGTGACCGGGCTGGCCCGCCACACGCTGCGGCTGCTGGCCCGCGAGGGCTACGGCGTGGCCGCGGTGCTCGGCCGGCTCAACCAGGCGATCCTGGAGGAGGGCGAGCGGGCCAGGTTCCTCACGCTGCTCCACGGCGACATCACGCCCGTGCCCGACGGGCTGGAGGTGCGTCTCGTCTCCGCCGGCCATCCCGAGGCGCTGCGGCTGAAGCCGAGTGGCAAGGTCGAGGCCGTGACCACGCCGCAGTCGCTGCTCGGGGTCTTCCACGAGGTCATGTTCGAGGCCGACACCATCCATCTGGACCCCGGTGACGTGCTGCTGGCGGTGACGGACGGGGTGACGGAACGGCGCTCGGGCGGGCGGCTGCTCGACGACGACGGCGGGCTGGCGAAGCTGCTGGCCGAGTGCGCCGGGCTGTCGGCCAGAGCGGTGGCCGAGCGCATCCGCAGGGGCGCGGCCGACTTCGCCTCCGAGCCCAGCGCCGACGACCTGGCCATCGTGGTCCTGCGCGCCCGCTAGATCGGGTCGCGTGCCGCTGTGGCTCCACGCCGGGGGCGCGGGGTCGTGCGGGGGTGCCGTGGTGGTCACGGGCGCGGGCGGTCCTGAGACGTCGCCGACCGGCCCGGGCCCTTGGGGGTGGTGCTCATGGTGTGCCCTCCGGCTACTTGCGGTGGCCGTGATGATGACAGGCGGGACGGCCGCTGGTCAAGGGCATGGTCAGGAAGCACACGCGCCTGGGGGCGGCACCCGGAAGCGTGCGGCCGGGTGAGGGCGTGCTCCGGAGGAGAGTGCCGCCAGGAGGGCGGTGCGCGGGAGGGTCAGCCCACTGGCCGCCAGGCCGGGCTCACGTGCTTGCGGGCGAACTCCAGTTGCAGCGCCGTCTGCGCGAGCCGTTCGGCCACCACGAGCGCGCCCCGGACGGAGTCGTACATGTAGACCTCGTGTTCGAGGCCGTTCTCCGCCAGCTTGGCCACGTACTTCTCGATCTGGCGCAGCGGGCAGCGCGCGTCGTTGTCGCCGGCCAGGATCAGCAGCGGGCTCTTTACCTGGTCGACGTAGGTGATCGGGGAGCTGGCCGCGTACCGTTCCGGCTGCTCGTCGGGGGAGCCGCCGAGCAGGGCGCGGTGGAAGGCGCGCAGGCTCTCGGCCTCGTCCTCGTACGACGTCTGGTGGCAGGCGATCGGCACCGCGGCGATGCCGCACGCCCACAGGTCGGGCTGGGTGCCGAGGCCGAGCAGGGTGAGATAGCCGCCCCACGCCGAGCCCGCCAGCACCGTCCTGGCCGGGTCGGCGATGCCGTGGTCGACCACCCACTGCCGGACGGCCGCGACGTCCGCCAGCTCGATGTGGCCGACGTCGCCGTGCAGCGCGTCGCGCCAGGCCGAGCCGTAGCCGGTCGAGCCCCGGTAGTTGACCCGTACCACGGCGAAGCCGGCGTCCACCCAGGCCGCGACCTCCGGCGAGAACACGTCGCGGTCGTTCGAGGTCGGGCCGCCGTGCAGCAGGAACACCGTGGGATACGGCACGGCGCCGGTCTCCGGCCTGGAGACCAGCGCGTGGATGCGGCCGCCCTCGCCCTCGACGTCCACGTCCTCGACGGGGACGCTCGGCGGGGCGGGCGGGCCGCTGGGGTTGACCACGACCTGGCCGGTGCTCGACCGGATGACCGGCGGCCGCGAGGCGCTCGACCACGAGTACTCGATCTGACCGCCGGGCCGGGGAGCGGCCTCCTCGATCACGCCGTGCGGGGTGTCGATGAGGGTCAGGCCGCCGCCGGCGAGGTCGTAGCGGTGCAGGTAGCTGCGTCCTCGGTCGTCGCGCAGGATGAGCAGGCCGCGGCCGTCGTCGTACCACTCGGCGTTCAGGTCGCCGGAGTCGCGCAGCCAGATCTCGCGCTGCTCGCCGGTGACCGGGTCCCAGACGAGGGGCTCGTGGCGCTGGCGGCGCTCGTGCAGCGCCAGCAGGCGGCGGTCGCCGACGACGGGGGCGAACGCGAGGCCGGTCACGCCCTTGCCGACGCCGTCGTGCAGCTCGCCGACCGTGCGGCCGTTCTGGCGGACGACGCGCAGGGCCGGGTGGCGGAAGTCGCCGTACTCGCCGTGGTTGATGGCGATCAGCGAGCCGTCGAGTGACATGGCGGCCACCCACGCGGCCTCCATGTGCTCGTACAGCAGCTCGGTGGGCTCGCCCTCGCGGACGAGGTGCACGCGGAAGGCCCGCTCGGCGGCCAGGCTGATCGCGGCGACGCCCGTCGTGGACAGGGCGATGCCGCCGGGCTGGCCGGGCGGCAGGTCGGGGGCGACCGGCTCGTCGAGGCCGCCGGTGAACGGCTGGCGCCGCCACTCGCCGAAGTCGGCGCCGGTGTCGGCGAACCAGTAGATCCACTGGCCGGTGGGGTCGATGGCGGCGTACGCGGTGCCCATGGGCCGGTCGGTGACCTGGCGGGTGGTGCCGGTCAGCCGGTCCCAGGCGTAGACCTCCCACTTTCCCGTGGCGTTGGAGCGGTAGATGGAGCGGTTCGGGGCCTGACGCGCCCAGGACGGCAGCGTCATGCGCGAGGCCCGGAACCTGGCCTGCCAGCGTTCCTCCGCCTTCATCCGACGCGCCCCCTCCCTTTAGTGACCTGCGCCTCCCGGCGCGGGATGCCGTCCAGTATTGCGCCTGCGTCGGGGAAATACTCCAAGAATGTGGGGGAATTTCGGACTAAATGCCCCATCAGTAACACCGGTCGCACATGCCCGTCAAGCAACGGGTCTTGATCGGGGGGCCGGTTCGAAGATAGACAGCTGGAACGCCGCGAGCGTCACCACTTTTCGCTGTCCTTCTGTGACGTTCCGAGCGACAAATGCGGCGATTCGCTCATCAAGCCCAGCCGGCTCGTTATGCCATGCATTCGGTCCCATCCCGATGACTTTGGCGATGTCGCCATGTTCCAGTTCCATCTCGAACTTGATCGAGCGCCGCTCCGACTCGGCGAAACCGTCCAGGCTGCGAGCCACCCTGCGCTCTTTCTCCTCATCGACCGAGAGCAGGCCAAGTTCCTCGACCAGCGGGCTGAGATGCGACGGTGCGGGGGTGACGACGACCGCGACGCCGCCGGGACGCAGGATCCGCCGGAACTCCGGCCCGTTCCTGGGCGCGAAGACGTCGATCACCACGTCGGCCACCCCACTTCTGATGGGAAGCGGACGCCACACGTCGGCCACGAACGCCCCTGCCCTCGGATGCACCCGTGCCGCCCGGCGTACAGCGTGCTTCGACACATCGAACGCCATCCCGATGCCATCGTTGATCGCGGTGAGCACAGCCGCCAGATAGTGTCCGGTGCCCGTGCCCGCGTCGACGATCACCGGCGCGGCCCTGCCCTCCGCGCGACGATCTTCGACGAAACCCGGCTCTTGCCCGGGACCACCTCGTCCCACGCCGAAACCGGCCTCCACTCCCGCAACACGGTACGCCCTCAACTCCCCGCCGTCATTCGTTTCGGTAGAGGACTCATGTTTTTCGGGAACGTTGTCGCTTGCCGTATATGTTCGCGCCGCTTCCGAGGCTGCTTCGGCAACCGCTTCCGCGAGCGGCGCGTAGTGGCCCTGGTCGAGGAAGGCGGCCCGCGCGGCCACCATTTCCTGGCTGTCGGCGGTGCCCGGCGGCCGGTTTCCGACCAGCAGGCTCACGTAACCCTGCTTGGCCACGTCGAAGGAGTGGCCTGCGGCGCATCGCAGCGTGCCCCCGTCGAGCCGCACGCCGGCCCGGCAGACGGGACAGATGAGGTAGTCGACGATGTCAGCCAGCATGCGACCCATTGTCGTGCACCGTCTGTCGTGTGCCGTCCCGTACGCAGGCACGTGAGGCGTGCTCAGGCGGCCTGCGCCTCAAGGAGGAAGGCGGCGTTGGAGGGGGTGGAGCGGAGCCGGTCGACCAGGACTTCGAGGCCCTGACGCTTGTCCAGCGAGGTGAGCATGCGCCGCAGCCGCCAGACGACCTGGCGCTCCTCGGTGTGCAGCAGGATCTCCTCGCGCCGCGTGCCCGAGGACTCCAGGTCCACGGCCGGGAACAGCCGCCGCTCCGCCAGCTCGCGGGTCAGGTGCAGCTCCATGTTCCCCGTGCCCTTGAACTCCTCGTACAGGCTGTTGTCCATCCGCGAACCCGTGTCCACGAGCGCGGTGGCGAGGATGGTGAGCGAGCCGCCGCCCTCGACGTTGCGGGCGGCGCCGAAGAAGCGCTTGGGCGGATAGAGGGCGGCTGCGTCGATGCCGCCGGTGAGCACGCGCCCGCCGCTGGGCGCCACGTTGTTGTAGGCCCGTCCCAGCCTGGTCAGCGAGTCGAGCAGCAGGACCACGTCGCGGCCCGACTCCACGAGCCGCTTGGCCCGCTCGACGGCCAGTTCGGCGACGGCGGTGTGGTCGCGGTCGGGGTGGTCGAAGGTCGAGGCGAAGATCTCGCCCCTGATGGAGGCGCGCATCTCGGTGACCTCCTCGGGCCGCTCGCCCACCAGCACCACCATGAGGTGTGCCTCGGGGTGGTTGCGGGTGATGCCGGCGGCGAGTGCCTGGAGCACCATCGTCTTGCCGGCCTTGGGCGGCGCCACGATGAGGCCGCGCTGGCCCTTGCCGATGGGGGCGAAGAGGTCGATGACGCGGGTGCTGAGCGACTCGGTCTCGACGTTGAGCCGCTCGGTCGGATGGACGGGGGTGAGCTCGGCGAAGTGCGGCCGGTCGCGCCAGTCGCCGGTGCCGTTGACCGACTCGACGCCGACGAGCTTGTTGCCGGCGAAGGAGGCGACGACGTGGTCGCCGGGCCGCAGGCCGTACTGGCGGGCCTTGTCGGCCTGCAGCCGCATGTCGCCGGGGCCGGGGAGCTGCCCCGCCCGGATGAAAGCGGATTTGTCGCGCAGGTCGAGCAGGCCGCTGACCTGCTGAACCGGCACGGCGGAACGCTGCCGCGGAATGGTTTGCACAGACATGATGGAACCCCTCAGGGGAAACGCGCCTGAGCCAGGTGAAGGCCCGGCGAAGGATGAAGACGGTTGGGCCCGAGGAAACGGGGCCGAACCCGATGAAGATCGGCGGAGCTGGAGCTCTACGCCTGGTGGCAAGGTACCACATCTTCCGGCCCATACAACGCCTAGCCCTCTTGGGCTATTCCCGGGCGGTTCTGGTGTGTTGAGCCGCGTCTCTCGGGCAGGTGCGTGACAATGTTCTTCTCGGCACCGGACGGCGAGGAAAATTACCGCACTCCGGTGTACCGAAAGGCGCAGAACCCCCATCGACGCGGCGTCATCGTGTCAAGTGGCATGCAGGATCCCTGCAACTCGATGAGGGTTCCATAGGAACCGACAGAAAACTCCTTGGGGGAGCAGCATCATGAAGACCGTCAACTGCCCGCGCTGTCACCACGAGCTCGACGAGGGCCCGATCATGTACCGGTGCGCACACTGCCGCCGCGCCGTCTTCGCGGCCGACGTCGAGAACGAGTACGTTCCGCGTCAGCCCGTCGCCGCCTAGTCTGGCCGGGTGCCACACCAGCCGATAACCGTGTCCGGCGTCGAAGTGACGCCTCTCTGCGACGCCGTGGGTCCCATGGGAGCGGCCATCCGCCGCCCGCCGGCGACGATGTTCGCCGGGTCCGCTCTTCCCGACGAGCCGTGGGTCCTGCACTTCCACTGCTATCTCATCCGCGTCGCTGACGGACGGCTGACCCTGGTCGACACCGGCATCGGCGCCGCGGACTCCCCGGCCGCGAGCTGGGCGCCGGTCCCCGGCACCCTGACCGGTGAGCTGGCCGCCGTGGGCGTCGAGCCCGCCGAGATCACCACCGTCATCCTCACCCACCTGCACAGCGACCACGCCTCGGGCGCGGTCGCGGACGGCGGGCCGGCGTTCGAGAACGCCCGCTACGTCCTGCAGCGGGCCGAGCTCGACGCGGCGAGTGGCCCGATGCTCGACGAGATCGTCACCACCATCAAGGGGCAGCTCCACGTCGTCGAGGGCGACGCCGAGGTCGCGCCGGGCGTCCACGTCCACGCCGCCCCCGGGCACACGCCCGGTCACCAGATCGCCCGGGTGGGCGAGGTGGCCATGACCGGCGACCTGGTCCTGCACCCCGTGCAACTGGCGGATCCGGGCATCCGCTACCTGTACGACGACGACCAGGAGGCGGCCGCGCGCACCCGGACCAAGGTGCTCGCCCGGCTGCGGGCCGAACACGCCATTCTCGCCACCGCCCACTTCAGCGAGCCGTTCCTGCGTCTGTGAGCGCGTCTGTGAGCGCGCCTGTGAGTGCGTCTCTGAGCGCGCCTGTGAGCAGGCCGTTCCCGCGTCCGTGAGCGGGCCGTGCGGGCTTGACGCCACGGAATCGCGACCCGCCACGGCGAAGCCGCGGGCGTCGCCACCCGCTCTGCCATAGTGCCCTTGTGAGCGATGACTTCTGGTCCACGGTGCACCGCGCCATCGCGGGGGCGTCGGCGTACATCACCGACGAGCACGGCCGCGTGCTCCTGGTCGATCCCAACTACAGGGAGCACTGGTCGTTCCCCGGCGGCATGGTCGACGCCGGGGAGCATCCCGCGCAGGCGTGCGCCAGGGAGGTGGCCGAGGAGGTGGGCCTCTCGGTCGAGGTCGGCAGGTTGCTGACCGTGAGCTGGGTCGACGGGCTGCCCAACGTGCCCTACCCGGTGGTCACCTTCATGTTCGACTGCGGCGAGATCCCGTCGGGCACGCCGATCTCGCTGCAGGCAGAAGAGCTCGACGACTACGGCTTCTTCACCGTGGAGGAGGCGGAGGGGCTGCTGGCCGGCCACGCGTACGAACGCCTGCTGGCCACCGCCGCCGCCCGCGCCTCCGGCGGGCTGACCTACCTACCGCCCGGCCATCGCGGGCTGGTCGGCCAGGAGAGCTGACGGCAGCGCGACCATCGCCGCCAGGCCGCCGTACGGCGACGGCGCCAGGGTCACCTTGATGCCGTGCCTGGCCGCCAGCCTGGAGACCACGAAGAGGCCGAGCCGGTCGCTCTGGGCCAGGTCGAACTCGGGGGTCTTGGCGAGCCGGTCGTTCAGCTCGTCCAGCTCGGTGCGCGGCAGCCCCAGGCCACGGTCCTCGATCTCCACCATGAGCCCGTGCGGGGTGGTGCCGCAGCGCACGTCCACCCGGGTCTGGGGCGGGGAGAAGAGGGTGGCGTTCTCGATCAGCTCGGCCATGAGGTGGGCCACGTCGGTGACCGCCGCGCCGACCAGCGCGACCGGCGGCGGCTGCACCACCTCGACCCGCTCGTACTCCTCCACCTCCGCCACGGCCGCGCGCAGCACGTCGTGGATCGGCACCGGGTTGCGCCAGCCCCGGCCGGGGGTCTGGTCCGACAGGATGATCAGGCTCTCCGCGTGCCTGCGCATGCGGGTGGTGAGGTGGTCGAGCTTGAACAGGTCCGCCAGCGTCTCGGGCGCCTCGGTGGCCCGCTCCATGCTGTCGAGCTGCAACAACTGCCGGTGCAGCAGCGACTGGTTGCGCCTGGCCAGGTTCACGAACACCTGGCTGACGCCGTGGCGCAGCCTGGCCTGGTCCACGGCGGCCTCCACGGCGGTGGACTGGACGTCGTTGAACGCCTTGACGATGTCGACGATCTCCGACGTCTGCGCCTTGACCTCCAGCGGCGCCACCTCCTCGGCCGAAGGCGGCCCGGCGTCGCCGCGCAGCCGTTTGACCAGCCCGGCCAGCCGTACGTCGGCCAGCTCCGTGGCGGCGTCGCGCAGCCCGGCCAGCTCGCGCACCAGGCGCTTGCGGAAGCGCAGGGAGATCATGATGGAGGCGATGACCGCGATCAGGCCCACGCCGCCGGCGATGCCCAGCTTGACCAGCATGCCGATGGCGGTCGGGGTGACCCGCTGGGTGATGCCCCGCACGGCCAGCGCCTGGTCACGCTCGACGGCGTTCCACAGGTTCTGGGCGTCGATGGGCCAGGTGGCCGCGCTCGCGGGCAGCCCGTTGACGGTCGCGGGCCCCTTGATCTCGTCCTCGGTCCGCAGGAACTCGGTGTAGACGGGAGCGGTGGACAGCTTCTCGTACGGCCCGCGCAGGCTGGAGTCCAGGTGCGACAGCGCCTGCGTGAAGAGCAACCGCCTGGTGGCCGCCATCCCGGTGAACGCCTCCCGCTCGCGGGGGGCCACCTGGCCCTCGGCCAGCACGATCGCGATCAGCGCCTGCTCCCTGGACAGCAGGTCCTTGGCCTCGCCCATCATGGTGACCGCTCTGGCCTGCTGGTAGAGGACCATGTCGGGCACCAGGACCATGGCGTCGTACATGCGGAAGGACGCGTCCACGATCTGGCTGTAGCCGTCGATGACGTCGAGCGGCGCGACGAGGGTGCCGTCCACCTCACGGCGGAGGTCGGCGAGCTGGTCGAGCTTGCCGAGCAGCAGGTTGAGCTGCATGGTCATCGGGGGCGTCAGCTCGTGCTGCTGCTTGGTCAGCGCCCGGAACGCGTGCACGGCCCGGTCGGTCTTGCCGCGCTGCCTGGCCACCTCGTTCGCGCCCTGACCGGTGACCAGGAACTCCACCGAGGCCAGCCGCTCCTTCTGCAGGCCGATGTTGATCTGCTCGGACGGGGCGGCCAGATTCGTGGCCATTTCGTTGATCGCGAGCAGGCGGACGCCGTCGCCGCCGGTCAGACCGGCCGCGAACGCCCACAGACCCACCAGGGACAGCAGCGGGACGAGCAGGAGGATGAGGAGTTTGAGTGCGATGGGACGGCCACGCGTGGGGGGCATGCGACCTCCGGGTGCATGATGAGAGCGCCTCGCAGAGTACACCCCCCTTTGGAAGGATTTCTGTGCGTCTTCCGCGTTCTTTCTCCGGCTGGACCATGTGGGTCTTCGGCGTGCTCGCCTTCGCGCTCGGCCTGCTCGGCCTGATCTCACCCGGAACCCTGCTCGTCATGCTGGGCTTCGAGGTGCTCGACGTCAGGGCCGCCGGGGACTACACGCTGGTCTATATGGCCGCATCATCCATGGCGGCCGTCAACATGGGCGTCTACTACGTCTTCGCCGCGGCGGCCGACTACACGCCGTTCTTCCGCTGGACGGTGCCGTTCCGGCTCGTCACGTTCACCGTCTTCACCACGCTGGTGGTCACGGGCGCGGCGCCCGCCGAGTTCATCGGCGTCGGGCTCTGGGAGGGGCTAGGGGCGGTGATCACCGGCATCGCGCTCTGGCGCGAGGGCAAGCTGCTGCCCTCGCGCCAGGTGGCCGACGCCTAGCGCCGATTCGTACCGCGATTCGTAACGCCGCCTACTGGTGCTCGCCGCGGGCCACGAGACGGTCGCCGTCGGACGCGGTCTGCTCGCGCTCCAGCTTCCGCTCCAGGTCGCGCTTCTCCTCCTCCAGCTGGGCCACCCGGCTGGAGGTCTCGGCCCTGGCGCTGCGCAGCCGGCGGCGCTGCCTGGCGGTCCTGCGCGAACCCGAGCCCATCATCCACAGCCCCAGCAGCAGCACGGCCGCGGCGGCCGCCCCCGCCAGGAACATGCCCACGTGGTTGAACTCGAAGGTGTAGCCGAACAGGATGTACCTGGCGCTCTCTTCCGAGAGCACCAGGGCGAAGGCACCGCCGGCGAGCAGGATCAGGATCAGTCCCAATACGATCATCCAACTCACCCCTTGTCGTAAGAGGGGTCTCTCCTGCCCGTAGATCGACGGTCCATGCGCGAAAATGGCGCGCATGAGACCTGAGCAGGGGGAAGTGCTGCATTTCTCGGAAGACCCCACCATCGAACGGTTCGTCCCGCATGTGGCGCCGACCAGTGTCCGCAGCGAGCCCTACGTGTGGGCGGTCGGCCCGGAACGCTGCCCTGACTATTGGTTTCCGCGCGCCTGCCCGCGGGCGATGGCCTGGGTCGGCTCCCGCACCACCGAGGAGGACCGGGAGCGGATCATCGGCTCGGGGTGCGGCGAGCGGGTGCACGGCATCGAGTACGGCTGGCTGAAGGCGATCATGGACGTGCGGCTGTTCGCCTACCGCCTGCCCGCCGACACCTTCGCGCCCATCGGAGACCCGCCGCACGCGGTCGTCTCGACCGTCCCCGTTCGGCCGCTGGGCCCGCCCGAGCCCGTGCGGGACCTGTTCGAGCTGCACGAGGAGGCGGGGATCCAGCTCAGGGTGCTGGACAACCTGTGGCCGTTCTGGAACGAGGTGACGGCCAGCACCCTGGAGTTCAGCGGGATCAGGATGCGCAACGCGCGCCGGTGAGCGGGTTCAGGGTGCGGGACGCCCGCTGGTGAAGGGGATCAGACCGCGGAACGCTCCTCGATGAGGGCGAGCAGGCTCCGCGCGGACATCGAGGCGGGCGGCAGCTTCTCGCGGGCGACCCGGTTGGCCTCGCGCCTGAGCACCTCGTTGACCGGCGCCGGGACGCCGTGCTCGCGGCCGATGAGGACGATCTCGCCGTTGAGGTAGTCGGTCTCGATCGAGCCGCTGCCCCTGGCCAGGCTCTGCCAGGACGATCCGCCGGTGCGCTCCATGCCCTCGATGGGAAGGATGTCCACGTTGTGGCCGCGTACCTCGGCCTCGTCCTCGGGGGTGGCGTACGGGATGCCGGCGCTCTCCAGCACGTGCTTCGCCTCGGTCCTGGCCAGCCGGGCCACCTCGGTGCGTTCCGGCGCCTGGCCGATGAGCGCTTCGACGGCGTTGCCCAGATTGCTGAGCAGCTTGCCGTACTTCCAGCGCATCACCTCGGGCGAGCTGCGGGCCAGGAGGCCGTGCTTGCCGAGGTCGGTGACGATCTGCTCGCCGAGGTCGTCCACACCCTGTGGATAACGGCCGACGTGCAGCATCCCCGAGTACGGGTGCCCGGAGGCGGCGATGGCGCCGGGGTGCGGGATCTGGGCCGGCAGCCACACGCACATGCCGTAAACCCGCTCGAACCGCCGCAGCGCCATGCGCTCGTTGGCCACGCCGTTCTGGGCGCACACCACCGGCAGGTCGGAGGACCAGGGGGCCAGCGCGGCGATCGTGTCCTGCGACTTGGTCGCCAGGATCAGCACGTCGTCATCGCGGGTGGGCACGGGACCGTCGGCGGCGGGGACATGGAGGGTCTCGTCGGAATCGGGCGTGATCAGGCGCAGCCCCTCATGCTTGAGGGCCTCGTAGTGAGGCCCTCGCGCGATGAGCAGCACGTCATGCCCGCCCTGGTGAAGGCGGGCTCCGATCGTGCCCCCGACTGCTCCTGCTCCGATCACTATGTAACGCATTACCCGAGGATGTCACTCCTCACTTGCCGCGTGCCACCGGGGCCCTGCGCCGTCACCTGGCGGGTGTCGTCCGGACCTGGGGCTGTCACCTGGCGGATGTCGCCTGCGCCCGGTGCCGTCACTTGGCGAGGGCCACTTGGGCGGCCTGCGCCGTCACGGCGGTCCCGCGGGTGCGCTCGCGCCAGATCGTTCTGAGCACGCGCCAGCCGTCGCGCACCGCGTGCAGGTTGCTCACGCCGTGGATGCGGGAGCGCTCGTGGCTGGGGACCTCGCGGATGACCAGGCCGGCCTGGGCGGCGCGCACGTTCATCAGCGTCTCGATCTCGAAGCCGTCGCAGTCGAGGTCGAGCACGTCGAGGTGGCGGGCCCAGAAGGCGTTGTAGCCGTAGCAGAGGTCGGTGTAGCGGGTGCGGTAGAGGATGTTGGTGATCCCGGTGAGGACCTTGTTGCCGAGCGAGCGGATCGGACTGAGGTCGTCCGAGCCGCCACCAGGGGCGTACCTGGAGCCCTTGGCGAAGTCGGCGCCGTTGATGAGCGTGGCGACGAAGGAGCGGATCTCCCTGCCGTCGGTGGACCCGTCGGCGTCGATCATGACGATGATGTCGCCCCGGGCGGCCTGGAAGCCCTCGATGAGCGCGTTGCCCTTACCGCGCCTCGTCTGCACGACGACCCGGAGGTCGGGGCGCAGCCTGCGCGCCACGGCGATGGTGTCGTCGGTCGAGTTGCCGTCGACCAGGATCACCTCGTCGATCCAGTCGGGCAGCGTGGCGAAGACATGGGGAAGATTCTCGGCCTCGTTCATCGCGGGGACGATGACACTGACGCTGGCGGCGAAAGGCTGCTTGTTCATGTAAGTAAGGATCTCCCGAACGCATGCAGTCCGCTTGAAAGCGCCTTGCATAGATCACGTTAACCGGGAATCGGGAGGGATTTTCGCTTCTTCCATCCTGGAGAGGATCTCCGCAACGGTCTCCTCGACCTTTTGCCGGGAGGTGTCCAGCCATAGTCCAATGCGCGGGGTTTCCTCCCGCAGCACCGCGTCTAGCTGGGCGATCGTCCATCCGTTGCCGTAGCCGGTCTTGGCGCGGGCCTCCTCGCGGAGCTCCACGGCGGCGGGGTCGGGAACGAGGACGACCACATGCAGCGGCCGCGAATGGACCAACTTCGTAAACCGTTCCAAATCCGCTCCAATAATTACGTCTTGAACTATTGGTGTGAATCCGGCATCGAAATACATGTCCGCCACAGTGGCGGCAATTCGGTAGCGGAGCTGAAGCTGGAGCACCGACTCGGCCGAGTCCGCTGAGTCCGGCGTCATCTCGGCGCGCCCGTTGACCACCATCCGGCGGAACGTGTCGCCGCGCACGTGGGCCGAGCGCGGCAGCCGTTCGGCCAGCGCCTGCGCCACCGTGGACTTGCCGGCCGCCGAGACCCCCGTGATCAGGACGACACCGTTCACGCGCCCACCAGCTTGCGGACCCGGCCGGCGCCGACCGCCATGAGCAGCGTGGGCAGCCGGGGGCCCGTGTCGCGGCCGACGAGGAGCCGGTAGAGCAGGGCGAAGAAGGCGCGCTGGGCCGTCTTCAGCTCAGGGGTGGCCTTGGCGTCGGCGGGCAGCCCGGCCTGGAGCTTGGGCACGCCGTACACCAGCGCCGTCAGCCCCTCCAGCGTCCAGTCGTCGAGGCCGTCGGCGAGCAGCCGCAACCCCTCGCGCTCGCCGGCCCCGAGCGAGTCGAGCAGCTCCTGGTCGGGCGTTTCGCGGACGCGCGTGCGCTGGTCGGCGGGCACGTGGTCGTCCACCCAGCGCTGGGCGCGGTCGAGCCGGGGCCGGGCCGCGTCGAGTGATTCGACCCCGTCGAGATCGCTCAGGATGCGCAGCGTCTGCTCGGCGTGGCCGGTCGTGATGTCGGCCACGGAGGCGAGCGTGCGGTAGGCGACCGGGTGCGGGGTGGCGGGCAGCGGGCCGGCCGCGGCGTGCACCGCCCGGTTGTAGGCGGCCAGCTCGGCGGGCTGCGCCTGCCCGGCGGCGACCTTGCGGCCGAGGGCGTCCCACTCGTCGTAGAGCCGCTGGATCTCCTGGTCGAAGGCGATCTTGAAGGACTGGGCGGGCTTGCGGCGGGCGTACAGCCAGCGCAGCACCGGCGCCTCCATGATGGCCAGCGCGTCGGACGGGGTCGGCACGTCGCCCTTCGAGCTGCTCATCTTGGCCATGCCGGTGATGCCGACGAACGCGTACATGGGGCCGATCGGCTGCTGCCCGCCGAACACCTCGCCGACGATCTGCCCGCCGACGATCCACGCCGAGCCCGGCGAGTGGTGATCGACCCCGGACGGCTCGAAGATCACGCCCTCGTGGGCCCAGCGCATCGGCCAGTCGACCTTCCACACCAGCTTGCCGCGGTCGTGCTCGGCCAGGCGCACGGTCTCGCCGAAGCCGCACTCGCAGGTGTAGGCCAGCTCGGTCGTCTCGTCGTCGTAGGCGGTGACCGTGGTCAGGTCACGCTCGCACAGGTCGCAGTAGGGCTTGTACGGGAAGTAGTCCTCCGGCTCGGAAGCCTGCCCGGACGCTTGCTTGGTGCGGTAACGCGACAGCACGGCGTCGATCCTGGCCCGCTCCCGCACCGCGGTCAGGATCTGCTCCCGGTAGGCGCCGGAGGTGTACTGCTGGGTCTGGCTGATGCCGTGGACCTCGACGCCCAGCCCGGCCAGCGCCTCGATCATCGGCGACTTGAAGTGCTCGGCCCAGTTGGCGTGCGGGCTGCCGGGAGGCGCGGGCACCGAGGTCAGCGGCTTGCCGATGTGCTCGGCCCACGACGGGTCGATGCCCGCCGGCACGCGCCGGAAGCGGTCGTAGTCGTCCCACGACAGCAGGTGGACGCACTCGCGTCCGCGCCGCCTGATCTCGTCGGCGACCAGGTGAGGCGTCATGACCTCGCGCAGGTTGCCCAGGTGGATCGGGCCGGACGGGCTCAGCCCGGAGGCGCAGACGATCGGCCGGCCCGGGGCGCGGCGTTCGGCCTCGGCGATCACGTCGTCGGCGAACCTGGAGACCCAGTCGGTCTCGGCACTGTCCATCGCGCCATTCTTGCGGTTCCGCCGAGCACAAGCCAACGCGTCAGGCATCCCTCGGCTCCCCAGGCTCCCCCGGCTCCTGCGGCTCGACGCGCGGATCGGCGAAGACAGAGGCGACGTCGTCCGCGAGGTCGCGGCTCACCCGTCCGGCGGCCTCCTCGGTGACGCGCAGCACCTGGAGCCCGGGGGCGACCGCCACCAGCCCGTAGTCCGCGTCGGCGTCCTCCTCGGACAGGCCGAGCAGGCGCAGCGCGTCGGCGAGTGTGGCTTCCTGTGGCAGTCGCACCTGGATCATGGCCATGTCAGGCGGCGCGGGTCCGGTTCTGCCGGCCGAGGGCGGCCAGGACGGCGAGCGGGTCGATGACGCCGTACCCGTAGTCGTGGTCGAAGCCGACCGTGCTGCGGTCGTCGGCCGTGCGGTGCAGCAGCGTGCGCAGCTGCGAGGGCGACAGCTCGGCGGCGGACCTGCGCGTGCGCACGGCCGCGACCACCCCGGCGGCGACGGGGCAGGAGGCGGAGGTGCCGGTGTCGGCGTCCCCGACGGCCTGCGAGCCGGCGAAGTGCGTGTACGCGCACAGATCGGGCTTGCGGTCCGACAGCCGCCCAGGACCCTGCGAGGAGTAGCCGACCCGCTCGCCCCGCGTGTCGACGCCGCCCACCGACAGCACGCGCGGGTGGGAGTTGGCGCCCACGATCGTCCGGTCGGGGTAGCCGCAGCGCTGGTCGGGGCAGTCGCCGCCGCAGTTGCCCGCCGAGAACAGGATGTCGGCCCCCTCGCCCTCCAGGCTGCCGACGATCACGTTGAACGGGTGCGCCGGGTTGTCGGAGTAGTTGCCAGGATGGCCGGGCGGGAAGTCCATGCCGGGCGAGAACAGCCCCCAGCTGTTGCTGACGACCATAGACCTGGACTCGGCGGGCATGGCCCTGATGACGGAGCCGAGATGTGCATAAGCGGCCACGGCGTCGGACAGCAGGCCGTCCACCCCCGACCCGGGCTGCCTGCTGAGCAGGACCGGGATGTCGAGCAGGGTCGCCTTGGGCGCGGCGAGCAGCACGTCGAAGGCGCACATGGAGCCGTGGGAGACCGGGTGGCGGCCCGGGGTCTTGCGCACTCCCGGCGGGCTCCAGCTCCGGTCGGCGTCCAAGGTCACGTCGTGGCCGATGCGCGCGCCGACGTGGTCGGCGTTGACGCCGGTGTCGACGACCGCGACGCACACGCCCTCGCCGTCATGGCCGGCCGCCCACAGCTCGGACGCGTGCAGCAGCCGCCTGACCTCTTCCCAGTCGCCCACGGGCCCGTCGCCGCCGCAGGCCGGATGCGGCTGGATGGCGGGGTCGGCGAAGACGCCCGCGACCTCGCGTACGGAGGAGGACAGCAGCACGGACCGCGTGGACAGCTCGTCGTCGGGGATCTCGCCGCGCACGAGGACGGAGGCGTCTTCAGGCGCGTGCGAGAACCCCACCCGCTGGTGCAGCGACAGCGGCGCGCCGTGGGCGGGGACCGGCCGCGGCACCGGCACCGGTGTGTACGCCTCGTCGAGCAGGACGCCCGGCAGCTCGGTGACGACGTCGGCCACCGAACTGCGGACGCCTGGATCGATCACGGACGCGACGACGTCGGGAGCCGGGCGGAGCTGGATCAGTACGCGCATGGATTCCCCTAGGGATTGCAGTTACCGAGCGATTACGCAATGTAGTGATGCCCGGTCGTCCCGTGGGGATTCCTATGTGAAACGGGTATGTGAGTTTCCGTCGGCTGGGCGGAGGAGGTCCCCGCCGCCCAGCCGGCGAGAGCGTCAGGTCAGCGTGGCCGCGTGCGGGTCCCAATCGGCCGGCAGCGGCTCCGGCGCGGTCGTGGAGGAGGAGATCGCGCGAAACTCCGACCGCTCGCCCGACTCCGTGATGGCCGACATGAGCTCCAGCACGTGGTGGGCCAGCTCGCCCGAGGCGCGGTGGGGTGTGCCGGCCCTGATCGACCTGGCCATGTCGAGCACCCCGATGCCGCGCCCGGCCGTGGTCCCGGTCACCGGCAGCTCCCGCCAGTCGCTGTCGGTCAGCCCGCGGGCCAGCAGCGGGCCCTCGAACGTGTTGGGGTCGGGCAGCGACAGGGCGCCCTCGCTGCCGATGATCTCGATCATGCGGCGGTTGACGGCCGAGTCGAAGCTGAACGTGGCCGCCGCCGTCGCCGTGCCGGGGAAGTCCAGCAGGGCGTTGACGTGGGTGGGCACGTCGACGGGGAAGATCGTGCCCGCCTTGGGCCCCGATCCGACGCTCCGCTGGTCGCGGGCCCTGCGCGTGCCGGCCGCCACCCGCGCGACGGGGCCGAGCAGCGACACCAGGGCGGTCAGGTAGTACGGGCCCAGGTCGAACAGCGGCCCGGCGCCCGGCTGGTAGAAGAACTCGGGGTTCGGATGCCAGGACTCAGGCCCCATGCTCTGCGTGGCGGCCGTGACCGCCACCGGCGTGCCGATGAGGCCGGAGCGCAGGGCGTGCAGGGCCGACTGCAGCCCGGCGCCGAGGAAGGTGTCGGGGGCGCCGCCCACCCGAAGGCCACGGTCGGCGGCCTCGGCCATCACCTTGGCCGCCTCGTCCATGTTCATGGCCAGCGGCTTCTCGCCGTACACGTGCTTGCCGGAGCGCAGGCTCTCCAGCGCGACGGCCGCGTGCGCCGAGGGGACGGTGAGGTTGACCACGATCTCGACCTCGGCCAGCGAGAGCACCGCGCCGAGGGTGCCCGACACCGGCACGTCGTGCTCCCTGGCCACGGTGGCGGCCCGGTCGGTGTCGAGGTCCGCGACGGCGACCACGCGCACGTCGGGGAAGGAGTTGAGGTTGCGGAGGTACTGGCCGCTGATGACTCCGGCGCCGACCAGTGCGACGCCGACCGGGCCGTTGCTCAAGAGCGCTCCAAGGAGGTGAGGTAGGCGTGGCTGTCCGCGAGCGCGGTGAAGACGTCGGTCGCGCACTCGTCGAGCTCGACGACGCGCCAGGCGTCCGGCGCGGCGGCGAGGATCTCGGGCACGGGCATGACGCCCGCGCCCACCGCGGTGTGCGGCTCGCCCTTGACGACGGGGCCGTCCTTGACGTGCAGCGCGTCCACCCGGCCCGCCAGCCGGCCGAGCAGGGCGGGCACGTCGGCGCCGCCCACCGCCGCCCAGTAGGTGTCGATCTCCAGGAACACCTCGGGCGCCAGCAGGTCGGCCAGCACCTCGATGGCGTGCCGGCCCTCCACCAGCGGTTCGAGCTCCCACCAGTGATTGTGGTAGCCGATCCGCATCCCGGCGCCCACCGCCTGCTCGGCCAGGCCGTTGAGCAGGTCGGCGGTCCGCTGCAGGCCGTCGCGGGTGGTGAACTGCTCGGCCGCGATGCCGGCCGGGACGATCACCTGGTCGGTCCCGAGCGTGGCGACCGCCTCGAAGACCTCCGCCGGCTCCCGGTTGAGCAGCGCGGACGCGTGCGTGCCCGACACGGTGAGCCCCAGGTCGTCGGCGACCTGGCGGAAGCCCTTCGGGTCATTCGTGGGGTCGTAGGGCTCGACGGCCCGGTATCCGATCTCCGCGATCCGCCTCAGCACGGCATCGCGGTCGGCGGCCAGCGGTTCCCTGACGGTGTAGAGCTGGACACTGATCGGTCGAGTCATCCGCGTACCCCCATGAGGTGCTCAAGCGCGAGCTGGTTGAGGTGGGTGAAGTGGAAGCCGCGGGCGGCGGCCGCCTCGGGGTCGAAGTCGTCCTCGGCCAGGTCCTGCCAGGTCTCGCCGGCGGCGAGCGTGGACTGGCCCAGCTCGTCCACCCGCGAGGCGCTGATGGCCTGCTGGACCTCGGGGTCGGCGCGGAAGGCGCGCGCCTTCTCCTTCAGGATCAGATACGTGCGCATGTTCGCCGCCGCCGAGACCCACACGTCGTCGGCGTCCTCGGTGCGCAGGGGCTTGTAGTCGAAGTGACGGGGGCCGTCGTAGCCGCCGTTCTCCAGCAGGTCGACCAGGAAGAAGGCGCTCTTCAGGTCGCCGTGGCCGAAGACGAGGTCCTGGTCGTACTTCGGGCCGTGCTGGCCGTTGAGGTCGATGTGGAACAGCTTGCCGTGCCACAGCGCCTGGGCGATGCCGTGCACGAAGTTGAGCCCGGCCATCTGCTCGTGGCCGACCTCGGGGTTGAGGCCCACCATCTCAGGGTGCTCCAGGTCGTTGATCAGCGCCAGTGCGTGGCCGATCGTGGGCAGCAGGATGTCGCCGCGGGGCTCGTTCGGCTTGGGCTCCAGGGCGAAGCGGATGTCGTAGCCCTTGTCGATCACGTACTGGCAGAGGAGGTCCAGGCCCTCCTTGTAGCGGTCGAAGGCGGCCTTGACGTCCTTGGCCGCGTCCGACTCCGCGCCCTCGCGCCCGCCCCAGCAGACGTACGTGCGCGCGCCCAGCGAGGCGGCCAGGTCGAGGTTGCGCATGACCTTGCGCAGCGCGTACCGGCGGACGTCGCGGTCGTTGCTGGTGAAGGCGCCGTCCTTGAAGACGGGGTGGGTGAACAGGTTCGTGGTGGCCATCGGGACCTTCATGCCGGTCTCGTCGAGGGCCTTTCTGAAGGCGGCGATGGCCTTGTCGCGGTCGGGCTCGACGGCGAGCAGGTCGTCGTCGTGGAAGGTGACGCCGTACGCGCCCAGCTCGGCCAGGCGGTGCACGCTCTCGACCGGGTCGAGCGCCGGGCGGGAGGCGTCGCCGAACGGGTCGCGCGCCTGCCAGCCGACCGTCCATAGGCCGAAGGTGAAGCGGTCATCAGGGGTGGGTGTGAAGGTGGACATTGTTGTGCGGCTCCTTGTTTAGTCCATAATCTGTACATAATCCTGAGGAGGTGACCGGGGTGTCGTCAAGAGGGGTCCGGCATGATTCCATGCGCGCCCGTAACCTGGCCGTAGTCCTCGCGACCATTCACCGATCAGGACCGCACACCCGTGCCGAGCTGGCTGAGCGGACCGGGCTGACCAAGACGACCGTGTCCAGCCTGGTCGCCGACCTCATCGAGGCAGGGGCGGTGAGCGAGAGCGGCGCGGTGCAGAAGGGCGAGCGGGGCCGGCCGGGCATGGCGGTGAGCCTCAGCGGGCACCGCGTGGCCGCGCTGGGGCTGGAGATCAACATCGACTACCTGGCCGCGTGCGTCGTCGACCTCACCCGTACCGTACGGCTGCGCCGGACCCGGCCCGCCGACAACCGCAACTCCGACCCCGCCGCGATCCTGGAGGGGCTGCGCGTCCTGGCCAAGGAGATCACGGCCGAGGCCGAGGCGGCCGGGCTGCGGGTGATCGGCGCCGCGCTCGCCGTGCCCGGCACGGTCGAGGGCGGGATGCTGCGCAGCGCGCCCCACCTGGGCTGGCGCGACGTGCGCGTGGACGGCCTGGTGGAGCTGCCCGTCACGATCGACAACGAGGCCAACCTGGCGGCGCTCGGCGAGCTGTGGTTCGGCTCACGCGAGAGCGACTTCCTCTACGTGTCGGGCGAGATCGGCATCGGCGCCGGTCTGGTGGTGGACGGGGCCGTGTTCAGGGGCACGTTCGGGCTGGCGGGCGAGCTCGGGCACGTGGTCGTCGTACCGGACGGGCCCGCGTGCCGGTGCGGGGGGCGGGGCTGCCTGGAGGTGTACGCCGGCCAGGACACCCTGCTGGGCGAGCTCGGCTCGGTCGGCGAGCTGGTCACGCGGCTGGAGTCGGGCGACCCCGGGGCCGCGCGGACCTGCGAGCGGGCCGGGCACGCGCTCGGCGTGGCGCTCACCTCGGCCGTGCACCTGCTGGACCCCGGCCGGATCGTGCTCGGCGGGATCTACGCGCCGCTCTACCGCTGGCTGGAGGGGCCGGTCTCCGATGGGCTGGGCGCCAGGCTGGCGCAGATGCGCGGCACGCCGCCCGCCCTCGTCGTCTCCAGGACCGGCCCGGACGCCGCCGTGCTGGGGGCGGCCGGGTCGGTCATCCAGAGCGTCATCGCCGACCCGGCCCAGCTGCTCGGGCTGTGAGCGCTTCTGTCAGGGCCTGGTGCCGGCTGGGTGAGGCCGGATTTGTCAGGACTTGGTGCTGAGGGCGAAGACCTTCAGGTTGGGCGTCGCGGGGCTGGTGAACGAGACCGCCTCGCGGGCCGGATCCGCCGGCACGGAGACCCGCCAGATCGACACCTTCCGGCCGTCGGCCGTGCCGTCGACGTTGTGGCGCGTGCCGGCCGTGAGCGCCGCCGTCTCCCCGAAGCGGGCCGACGTGGCGGCCCAGTCCGTCACCTTCAGCGGGGCCGTGGAGGTCGTGCCGTCCGCGTACGTGATCGTCAGCTCGGTCTGCTGGTCACCGTTCACGGCCGTGACCAGCAGGTCGAGCGCCTGGTAGCGGCCCTTGGACAGGTAGGTGCGCTGGCCGCGCAGGCTGTGGAAGTTGCCCGCCGTGCCCTTGGTGTCGGGGATCACGAACCCGTCGTGCGCGCCGGGGGCCGGCAACTGCTCGGCGGGGAAGCTCCAGCCCTTGCCGTCCAGGTTGCCCTGCGCCTTGGCGTCGGCGGTGGCGACGCCGTCCACGTCGTACTGGAGCCGCTGGGCGCAGGCCGCGCCGACCGGCTCGCACGGCCCCGGCAGGTTCGGGATCGCGTCCCGCGCGGCAGGTACGTGATCGACCGGCAGGTCGGCCGCGGCCGTGGCCCACGACGTCTCCGGGGTCGTGCCCAGGTTGACGACCATCTCGCCGCCCCGGTTGAGCAGCGACTCCGGCAGCCATGAGCGCGTGTATGTCCGTCCGTTCACCTTCACGTCCTGGACGTAGATCGCGTCCGCGGACGCTTGCGGCGCGCTCACCGTGATCGTGCGCCCGTTGCCCCGGTTGATCCACGCCTTCGGGAACATGGGGCTGGACAGCAGCATCTCCGCCCGGCTGGGCACCTGGGGATACATGCCGAGCGCGGCGAAGACGTACCAGGCGGACATGGTGCCGAGGTCGTCGTTGCCTGGCAGGCCGCTGGGGCCCGTCTTGTAGACCAGCGCGGCCATCGCCCGTACCGTCTCCTGCGTCTGCCACGGCCGGCCGAGCGCGTTGTAGAGCCACGGGACGTGGATGCCCGGCTCGTTCGTGGGGTCGTAGCGGAAGCCGTCGCCGCCGATCGCCCACGAGCCGTCGGCGCGGTGGAAGAACGCGTCCAGCCGCTCGGCCGCCCGCTCCTTGCCGCCCATCGCCGCGGCCAGGCCCGACACGTCGTGCTGCACCATCCACGTGTAGGTCGCGCTCGTGCCCTGCGCGAAGCCTGCGTCGGAGGTGGGCGAGAACGGCCACTGCCAGCCGCCGTCCGACCTGCGCGCCTGCTGGTAGCCGCCCTCCACGCCAGCCTGCGGGTTGAAGGTGTTACGCCACCAGCTCGCCCGCGGCAGCAGCGCGGCCCGCTCGTCGCCGCGCCCGATGCGCCCGGCCCAGTCGGCGAGCGCGAAGTCGGCCGTCGCGTCCTCCAGCGTCTCCGCCGCGCCGCCCCAGCAGTGGCAGGTGTCCTGCGGGGCGTAGTGCAGGCGCAGGTACTCGGCCAGGTTCGGCCGCTGGCCCTCGCACTGCCCAGGGCACCCCTTGTCGGACAGACCGGACTCGTGCGGGACGGTCGCCTGCCGGTAGAGGGAGTCGAAGGCCCCCTTCACGTCGAAGTTGCGCACGCCGAGCGCGTGGAAACCGGCCAGTGCGGGCGCGGACGGGTCGCCGGTCATGACGTGGGTGGGGCCGTTGACGTGCACCCACCGGTCCCAGACACCGCCGTTCTGCCGGGCCAGGTTGAACAGGGACTGGGCGTAGTCGCCGGCGATGTCCGGTTCGAGCAGGGCCAGGAGCTGGGTGTGGGCGCGGTATTGGTCCCAGCCGGAGAAGTTGCCGTACTGCGCCCGCTGGCCGCGCGCCGGCCGGTGCACCTTCCCGTCGCTGCCGAGGTAGGTGCCCGCCACGTCGCTGGAGACGTTCGGCTGCAGGTAGGAGTGGTACATCGCGGTGTAGAACGTGGTCAGCAGGTCCGCCGAACCGCCCGCCACCTCGACCGAGCGCAGCCGGTCGTTCCAGGTGCGGGTGGCCCTGGCCGCCACCGAGGCGACGTCGTCGTGCCGCGACACCTCCTCCGCCAGGTTCCGCCTGGCCGCGTCGAGGCTGGTGTAGGAGATGCCGACCTTCATGCGTACGTCGGCGTCGGAGGCGGTGTCGAAGCTGACGTACCCGCCGGAGCCCCTGCCCGCGCGGTCGGCGCCGGTCGCGTACCCCTCGCCGCCGCTCGCCGTGGTCGCCCCGGGCTTCAGCTCGCCGTTCACCCACGTGCCCGTGCCGGAGAAGGCGCGGTCGAACGTGGCGGCGAAGTGCAGGCGGTAGTAGCTCTTGCGGTTGTTCACGCCGCCGTTGGCGCGCCGGCCGCAGAACGCGCCCGTCAGGACGGAGCCGGTGACCGTACGCCGGGCCGGGTCGATGGTGATCTCGGCGTCCTCGCTGCCGTTCAGCGAGTTCGACACCCGGAACAGCAGGCTGGCCGGTGCCCCCTTCGGAAAGGTGAACTCGCCCACGCCCGCGCGGGTGGTCACCGCCAGGTCGGTCTTGACGCCGGAGTCCAGCTTGACGGTGTAGCGGCCGGGGCTCGCGCTCTCACGGTCGTGGCCGAAGCCGCTGGCGTAGACCGCGTCCTTGGTGTCCGACGTCGGCGACGAGGTGACCTCGCCCGCGAACGGCATGATCGGCACGTCCCCGGCCGCACCTGGATGGCAGCCGGCGCCGTTGACATGGGTCAGCGCGAACCCGCGCACCCGTGGCGTGTTGTAGGCGTAACCGTTGGCGCCGGCGGCGTTGGTCTGGTCGCCGGCCGTGTTGGTGGGACTCCACGAGATCATCCCGAACGGCATGACGGCACCCGGGTAGGTGTTGCCGCCACCCGCCGAGCCGATCAGCGGATCGACGTGGCGTACGGGATCTTTGACCTTCGCGGTGCCATCGGCCTGGTGGAGGGTGGGAGCGGCGGCTGCGGGCACGGCGAGACCGGCGGCGAGAAGCGCGCCGGCCATCGCGGTGGCGAGCCACGAGCGGGGAGAGAACACCTCGTGATCACACTGCTCCACATCAACCGGACGATGAACGCCCCAGTAAGCAGGGAAAAATCTTCACCCCGCACGCCCCGGTCTCGCACCACTCACTTCGCGCCACCGTTGTCGTGCGGCGTCGCGGGATCCCGCCGGGCCGGGCTGGGTCAGTTGTCCAGGTCGAGGCCGGGTGGGCATGCGGCGGGCCGGAAGGAGCCGTCGGCCTGGCGGATCTCGCACTGCGCCGGGCCGCCGCCGCTGCTGCCGCTGCCCGTCGTGACGTCCGTGACGCCGGAGAAGGCCGAGAAGAAGGCCAGGCCGATGCCGAGCGCGATGACCCCGGCGACGATCCCGCCGTAACCGGCGGCCGTGTCGGCGGGCATGGCGCTGGTCGGGTCCTGCGGGTCGTAGAGGACCTCGGTCGCGTTGCCGACGCCCAGGTCGGAGGCGGTGGACGCCTCGGTGGTGATCTCCCGCCCGTCCACGGTGGTGAAGGTCAGGACCGGCCGGTGCGTGGCCTTCAGGCCCTCACCCCGCCCGGAGAACGTGGTCCGTACGTCACTCACGACGCCCGGCACCCGCAGCGCCCGCTGCGCGAACCGCTGGAAGCCGATCAGCCCTTTGACCGACACCCCGATGACCACGATGCCGAATGCCACGAACAGGAGCGGAAAGTACTCGAACACGCCTTGCACCGCGGACCCCCCTTGAGTCGTCCTGTTCTTTTAGAGGCTCATGGGGCCACAGAGGTTTGCTTCACACGCCGACTTTTCCGCCCGTCATACGTGTTGATCAGCGGATACGGCCTGCCGCTCCAGCCAGGCGACGATGCTGCGCGCGTACACGTCGACGTTCGTCAGCGGGCGGCCGTCGAGCACCCCGACGAGATGCCCGACACCGATCGAAGCGTCATAGATCCGGGCCCGCCGGTAGGTCTCGGGGTCCACGGCCGCCTTGACGTTGTCCCAGCCGTGCCAGGCCATCAGGGCGGCGTCGATCGCCGGGTCGAACAGGTGGGCCTGATCCCAGTCCAAAACCCCGATCAGGCGGCCGTCGGAGCTCCAGTGCACGTTGGCGCCACCCAGATCGCCATGAACCAGCACATCCGGTGCGGGCTCCAGATCCCGCGCCGCTTCGAGCCCCCGGCGGCACTCGTCCCGCCACCGCTCGGGCAACAGCGGCACCACCTCGTCGAGCAGCCCCTCAGCCCATCCCGCCGCCCTCGGTGCGTGCAGCAGCCCACGCAACCGCGGAGTGACGGGGGCCTCCCGCACCGCGCGCAGCAACGTCCCGATCTCGCCCGGATCGCCCTGCCCCTCGGGCAACTCCGCGCCCTCGATCCACGACACGGCGACCGCCGCCCGCTCGCCGAACCAGGTCACCGGCGTGAGCGGCTCCGGCACCGCGAACGGCAGCCCGGCCCTGGCGACCTCCCGCAGGACCTCCACGCGGCGGGACATCTCCCGCGCCGACGACGGCCGCCTGCTCACCCGTACGGCCGCGGTGCCGGGAACGAGCACGACGTGATGCAGGTTGCCGCCGCCGACACGAGCATTCGCCAGGGAATGTCCGGGCAGGAGCGTGGCGGCGATCTCCAGCAGTTCGCCGGGGGCGGGATCAGCGGTCATGTCCTCACGTACATCCAGGTCGAGGCATCCAGGTCGAGGCATCCAGGTCGGGGGCTTCCGGGCGGTTTCGACGTCGCGGCCGAGGCCGGCACCGGATCGTTAGGGTGTCACGGCCGGGGCCGGCACGCGGGCCGGAAGCAGGATGTCATGCTCGCATGGATCCCGCACACGTCGCTCGCCTGGCGTCGCCTCGCGAGCGGGGAGGCGTCGTAGTGTGGCGCACATGCTCGATCTTCCCTCAGATGCGGAAGCGGCGCGGCTTCTGGAGCGCCTGGGCGTCTCGTCCCGGGATCGGGACGAGACGCTGGCGGCGAGGCCCGGCAGCCGGCGCAGCGGGCGCCCACCGCGTCAGCCGGCCCCCAGGAGCACCCGGAGCTGTGGCGGAGCCTGGAGCGGTACCACCGGGACCTGACCTCGCACCTGGGCGCGGCGCTTCCGGCCGACGGATATCGCGCTTTACCGGCTTTCCCCGCCGACGCCGGCCCGGTGGCCCTGCATCTTTACGTCTGGCTTTATCTCGCCGTTCTGCCGCGCACGCTGCGCTATCACGCCGAGCGCGGCACCGACCGCCTAACGTCCTGGGAGACGCTGTCCACGCTCGGGCCCATGATGGCCGAGCACCGATCCGTGCACGGCGTCGGTGGGGTCGGCCGATTCGACCAGTGGTGCCCGCCGCTGAAATTCCGGGGCACCGAATACAAGCTCGGCCGTCTGGAGTACGACCGCGGCTGCGGCGAACGCCCGGACGGCACGACCGGATCCGTCCTGCACCTGCACATACCGTCCGGCACGCCGCTGTCCCCGGATTCGTGCGACGAATCGTTCGACCTGGCGCGGGCGTTCTTCGAGCGCCATTTCCCCGACGAGCCCGTTTCCCACTTCACCTGCCATTCCTGGTTGCTCGACCCGCGACTCACCGAATATCTCCCCGAGCGGTCGAACATCGTGCGATTCCTGCGCCGCTTCACCTTGAAGCCGCCGACGTCAGGCGCTGCGGATCTCGCGGACGGCGACCTGCTGGAGTACCTCTTCAGTAGGCCGAGCCGGCAAGAGCCGGTCACCGAAAGCCGGCTCGCGGATCTGCCCCAGGAGACATCCCCGCAGCGGGCGTACGTGGCCCACCTCCGCTCCGGACGCAACTGGCTGGCACGCACCGGCTGGATCCCGTACCGGACGGCTCGCTGACGCCGATCGATGGGCTACAGTCGTCCGCCATGGCCGAATCCTCCTCCTACCTGACCACGACCGCGGACGCGTACGACGCCGTCGCCCAGCTCTACGCCGACCTCGTCCGGGACTCGCTCGACCGACTCCCCATGGACCGCGCGATCGTCTCCGCGTTCGCCGAGCTCGTCCGGGCAGGAGGACCCCGTCCCGTCGTCGAGGCCGGCTGCGGGCCCGGGTACATGACGGCGCACCTACGGGACCTCGGCCTGGACGCCTTCGGCATCGACGTGTCTCCCGCGCTGCTCGACATCGCCCGCAAGGACTATCCCGGCCTGCGTTTCGAGCTCGGCTCGATGGCCGCCATCGACGTGGCGGACGGCGAGCTGGGCGGCCTGCTTTCCTGGTACTCCGCCATCCACGTCCCGCCGCCGGAGCTGCCGTCGTACTTCGCCGAGTTCCGCCGCGTGCTGGCCCCCGGCGGTCACCTGCTGCTCGGGTTCTTCGAGTCCGAGGGCGGGCCGGTGGAGGAGTTCGACCACAAGGTCACGACGGCCTACCGGTGGCCGATCGACGAGCTGGCCGAAATGGCGCGTAAGGAGGAGTTCGTCGAGGTGGGGCGGATGTTGCGCGAGCCGCTGGAGGACGAACGTTTCCGCCGCGGCAACCTGCTGATGCGCAGGCCGGCCACCGGCTGACTCGTCTCCCGCAGCCCCGCGGCGGCGTCGCACTAGGATCGCGTTCCATGTCTTCGGCTGGTTTATGGCGGATCATCAGGTATGGAGCGGTAGGTCTCGCTCTCGCGGCGGCGGTCGCGGGGCTCCTTCTCGGTGACGAATGGCTCTGGCTGGCCGTCGAATGGTCGCCGCCGAGCGGTGTGTGGCTCTACACCGACGCGGGACTCGACACCCCGACGACGGTGACACTGATCGTGGCCGCCGCGGTGAAGGCCGCGCTCCTGTGGCTGATCCTGCGCACCCCCAGGCAGGGAACGCTGGACCGCCGGGCGAAGGCGCTGCGCGCGCTGCTGTACCTGATGGTGGCCAACGCCCTCGTGCTGTGGATGCCGATCGGGCTGCTGCCCGACGTGGTGGACGCGGTGTTCTCCCTCGTCCTGTGGGCCGCTGTCTACGTGCTCTACCTGCTCGTCATCCGCTGGCGGTCTTCCGGGTTGCGTGCGGCGGCCGGAGTGGTGTTCGCGGTCGATCTGGCACTGACGGCCAACGGCGTCCTCGACCGGCTGGACCTGCCGGAGTTCGGTCCGAGCGCCCTCCTCGTGGTGAGCCCGGTGGTGGCGACCGTCCTCACGGTCGTCGGGCAATGGCGCGACGGCCGGTGGAGCCGCGGCACGCTGGTCCTGGGGTGGTCGTCGATGGGCTTGTACGCGCTCATTTTCCCGTTCGACTGGCTCGTGGACGAGATCTTCCCCGACGGCACGGCGGCGACGACGGTCGTCTGGAACACGATCGCGCTCGTCACCACCGTGTGGTACGCGGCGACCGCCCGTGAACTGGCCGCCGAGAGCCGCCCGGCGGCCGGCCCCTCGCCCGCGCGGCGGCGGCTGAACCGCGTTCTCGTGGCGGCGGTGACCGTACTGCCGCTCACCGTGCTGATCCAGCCGGAGCGGACCGCGCACCTCACGTACAGCGGCGGGTCGAGCGACTGTTACCACCGGCCGGCCTTCGGCGACCTGGAACCGGAGGAACGCGACGCCGTGTTCCTCTGCCGGGCGCGCAGCACGGAGGGCGGGGTTGCGCCCATGTTCCCGGACACCATGTCGGACCAGGCGATCCTCGCGTACGGGCGGGTGTTGTGCCGGACGGAGGACCGCGACGAGCAGCAGGAGATCCTGGCCCGCGCCGGGAGCGTGCGGTCCACCTGGGGCGTGGACGCGTGGGACCTCGTCTACGTCTGCCCGGAGACCGTCGGCGCGACCCGCCCCGACCTGCTGCGCTCGACCGCGGAGACGCAGGTGGACCACGCCGATTACATCGCCGAGGCGAACGCGAGGTGCCGCGACCCGTGGCCGCGGACGAAGGGCGTCGTCCAGGCCACGGCAAACTACTTCCTGTTCGTGGACGGCGACCCCGGCTATCTGGTCTACGACCCTGAGCTCGAACAGGCGGCGGAGGAGGCGACGGACAGGAGCTACGACGACAGCACCGGGATCGGGGTGGCCGGCACCGCGGCGCTCGTCGGGCACGTCGCGGACGTCTCCGACGTCTGCCTCACGGTGAAGGCGTTCCGCGCCGCGCCGCCGCCGCGGACGGCGGGATGGGATCAGGTCAGCGAGGTGCCGCTCATCAGCCGCAGCGGCCGGCTCAGCGTGCCGGAGATGGACGGGGGAGAGGTGGGCGCGGGCGCTCCGATGCCGAACCTGGCGATCAAGGGCAAGGGCCGTTACCGGCTCCGCGTCTACATCCGGGCGAATGACGCGGAGGAGGAGCATCTGGTCGTCGTGTTCCCGGGCGCGTCGAGGAAGAAGCTCAAGCTGAAGTCGTGAACGGCCGCACCTGGCCTTCTTCATGTCGAACCCTTGCTGGTGTCCGGCAGTGGCGGCAGCTTCCCCGGCGGCGCAGGGCGTAGGCGTACGCGGCGAGGCCGAGGCCCGCGCCCCAGAAGATCCACAGCATCCCGGGAGCGTTGAGGCCCCACGATTCGCCCAGGCCGGCGTCGAAGCTCATGCGGAGGTTCATGAAGCCGGCGGGGATCGCGGCGAGCGCCACGAGGGTCGCCGGGACGACGGCGAGCGCGGGCGGCACCCGTCGGCCCGCCCTGAACCAGATCCAGCGTGGATAGATCTCGCCCCAAGGCCGGATCAGCCCCTGGGTCAGGACGGCGCCGCCGATCGAGGCGAGCGCGCAGCCGAGACCCACCTCCAGCATGCCGGGTGTCTCGCGCATCATGCGGAGGAAGTCGTCGGTGATGCCGAGCGGGATGCCGGCGTACCAGGCGATCCTGGTGATCTCGTACGGGACCGGCGCGGCGCAGGCCACGTACACGGCCCACCGGCCCCAGCGGCGCGCCGCCTCAGGAGTGGTCCAGCGCGCGATGGTCGCCTCGCCCCGGCCGCAGTGCGCGCAGACCTGCCTGGTGCGCCGCTGGTAGGCGAGGGTGGTCAGGGCCCACAGGACGCCGATGACGAAGAGGATGATCAGGTTCGTCCGGTGCCAGTACAGGATGTCCCCGATGCCCTCCTGTGGTCCGGGAACGCCGGTGAAGGCGAACACCAGCAGCAGGGGTGAGAAGGCGATCACCGCAAGCAACGAGAAGTCCGGAATTATCAGGACAAGCAGCCCGGCCAGGCCCCACCCGAAGCCGAGCAGCGCCCTGCGCACCCCGTTTCGTCCCCACCGCCGAGTCATCGCCAGCGCCGCGACCGCACCGATCAGCCCGACCACGGCCATGACCGGCGCGACGGCCCCGGCCTGGCTGCCCTCAAGGATCGACCCCGACGCGCGGTCGTCCTCGACGGGCGCGAACGGGAAACCACCGCCGCCCATCGCCCAGAACACCCCCAGCGCTCCGTAGAGTGCCGAACCTCCTGCCGCGGCATACCCCGACCACACCGGCCAGTACGCCGACCAGCGAAACCATCGCCTCATCACGTCCACCACCTCCTCGGCCCAGCATCGAGGAGCCCGAGGTCACGGGCCGAGGTGCCGAACGGCACATCCTGGGCGTGGACCCGCGCGCAAGATGTGCCGTTCGGCACTGGCGGCGTGCCGAGCCCGCCTGGCTAAGCTCGAAACATGCCCCCAGGAAGCAGCCCGACCGTGCGGTGGCGTGCGCGGGCCGGCCTGGTCGCGATCGTCGTCGTGACCCTGACCGGGCTCGCGGCCGCGCCCGCGTTCGGCGCGCCGGCCACCGTGCCGGTGGCGTTGACGACCGCCGCCGTCATCAGGGTGCTGTCCGATCGCCGCCGGATCGCGCTCATCACGGGTGCGGCAGGCGTCGTGTCCCTGGCCGCGACCGCCGGCGTCGTGTGGTTCGGTGCGGTGGGCCGGCCTGCTGCGAGCGGGTGGTTGTTCGTCGAGTCCGCCGGGCTGCTGATCCTGGTCCTGCTGACGGTACGGGTCGCGCCCGTCCGCCCGGCGATCGTCTCCGCGGGGCTGGCCGGGGTTGCCGTGCCGGACCTGTTGGTACGGGTTGGTGCAGGGACGTCGGATCCGGCGGCGCTGGCGGGTTTCGCCGTGTGGGCGTTGTTCGCGGTGCTCGCGGCCACGGTCGGGCTCTACCTACGGTCGCTGGACGATCTCCGGGCGCGTTCGGTACGGGTGGCCCGGCAGGAGCAGCGTCTCCAGCTTGCCCGTGACCTGCACGACTTCGTCGCTCACGACGTCAGCGAGATGCTCGCCCAGGCTCAGGCCGGTCAGATCGTCGCCAGGAACGATCCGGAGGAGGCGGTGGCGACGTTCGGGCGGATCGAGCAGGCCGCCTTGCACGCGCTGGGGTCGATGGACAGAACCGTACGGATGCTGCACGACCCCGACTCGGACTCCGACCCCGATCTCGGACTCGATCCGGACACCGATGCTGACGCCGATGCCGACTCCGGCTCTGGCCTGGGCGACGCGGTTGGGCAGGCGGTGCCGAGCCTCGCCGACCTCGCGGAACTGGCCGAGAGGTTCACGTCCTCGGGCACCGCCACGGTCCACCTCGACCTTGACGAGGCTCTCCATGAGCAGGGGACGGCCGATCGGGTGCCCCGGGACGTGGCCGCGACGGCGTACCGAGTCGTCGTCGAATCGTTGACGAACGTGCGCCGCCACGCGCGGGCGGCGAGCCGGGTAGAGGTGAGCGTCCGCCGCATCCGAGACGACGCCCGGCCCGCCCTTGAAGTCACCGTCACCGACAACGCCCGCACCGGCACGCCACCCCACGCGGCCACACCCGGCGCGGCCACATCCGACTCGACCGCGGCCGGCTACGCGGACATGACCGGCGCGGACATGACCAGCGCGGACATGACCGGGGCCGACCTGGTCGGCGGCGGCGGGCGTGGCGGCCTCGGCCTGGCCGGTCTGACCGAACGCGTCGAAGCGCTCGGCGGCACCCTGACCGCCGGCCCCCACACCCCGGGCAGCGGCTGGCGCGTCACCACCACGCTGCCCCTGGCCCCCGCACCAGCGAACCTGCGCCCCACCCGAGCCGGCACATGACCACCGAGCCCGATGACCTCCCTGGTCAGCGCATAACCAGCGGCGAGCCCGATCACCCCACGGATCAACGGACGACCAGCAACCCGACGAACAACCCGACCAAGGGTGTGACCAAGGGCCCGACCCGCATCCTTCTCGCGGACGACCAGGAGAACATCCGCCACGCCTTCCGCATCATCCTCGACAGCCAACCCGACATGACCGTCATCGCCGAGGCCGCCACCGGCACCGCCGCCGTGGAGCAGGCCCGTCACCTACGCCCGGACGTCGTGCTCGCCGACATCCGCATGCCCGGCCTCGACGGGCTCGAAGTCACCCGCCTGCTCGCCGGCCCCAACGTCCCCGACCCCATCCGCGTCGTGGTCGTCACCACGTTCGACCTCGACGAGTACGTGCACACCGCACTACGCAACGGCGCCTGCGGATTCCTGCTCAAACGCTCGGGCCCGGCCCTGCTGACCGAAGCCGTCCGCGCCGCGATGTCCGGCGACACCCTGATCAGCCCGCAGGTCACCGTACGGCTCCTGCGCCATCTCACCACGCCGCCACCCCGACCGGCCCGTACGGGGACGGCCCGCCTCACCGACCGCGAACTGCAGATCACCCGGCTGGTAGCCCGCGGTCACACCAACGCCGAGATCGCCACCATCCTGTTCATCTCACCCGGCACCGTGAAAAACCACATCGCCGGCATCCAGAACAAGCTCGGCACCCGCAACCGCGTCGACATCGCCGCATGGGCATGGGAAAGCGGCATCATAACCCCATGATCACGGATCCGGCCAAGCGACGGTGCTGATCGGCCTCGCGGTCGGCCACGACGTGGGCCGCCGGAATCTCGTCCCCGGCTACGACCGGCCCACCCACGCCCCGCGGTACCGGAACCCGAAAATCGTCCTGGACGACCTCCTTGAGCTCTTCGCCGAACACAATGTCGAGGGGGAAATGTCCGGCGAATGCCCGCACGGCAACCCTGGCCATCCGAGAAGCTCATAGGGGAGTATCACTGCACAGGACCCCGCGTCCGGGAGGTGCAGATGGACACGTCCGCGTATGTGCAGGCCGTTGCCGAGCAGACGAGGACGTTCGCCGAATGGGTGGACGGAAGGGACGCGACGGCCCCGGTGCCGACCTGTCCGAAGTGGACCTTGGCCGACCTGGTCGACCACGTCGGCGCCGTACAGCGCATGGTGGCCATGCTCGTCGGCGAGCGACTGTCCGAGCCGGACAGCGCCTACGCCCGCTACGCCCCGGCTCCGGCAGATTCGAGCCAGTGGCGCACCTGGCTGACCGAAGGGGCGGCAGAAGCGGAGCGCGCCTTCGCCTCCGTCACCGACGACACGCCGGTGTGGGACCCGTCGGGCGGCGCGGCAGGCGTGCCGTTCTGGTCACGCCGGCTGTTCGGCGAGGCCTGCGTGCACCGCGCGGACGCGGCCGCGACCCTCGGCCAGCGGTACGACCTGGCCCCGGAACTCGCCGTCGCGGCCACCGAGGACTGGCTGGCCACGATGACCTCCCGCGGCTACTGGGAAAACCGGCCCGCCTTCGCCGACGCGCTCCGCGGCAACGGCCAGACCCTGCACTTCCACGCGACCGACGCGTCGGGCGAGTGGACGGCCCGCCGCGAGCCGGACGAGGTCGCGCTGGAGCGCACCCACGCGGACGCGGACGTCGTGGTGACCGGCCCAGCCACCGACCTCCTCCTGGTCCTCAGCCGCCGCCGCCCGCCGGAGGCTTCGACCCTGGACATCCAGGGAGACCGGGCCATGTTCGACCTCTGGATCGAACACATGAACTGGGTCACCGACGCCTGACCCACCCTCGGACGAGACCACGCACTCCGACATTCAGGTGAACCGGCTACCCACCGCTTTTCGGAGCCCCTGAGCCTCGGGTTACGTCTATCCCGTCACCCAGCCACCAGGTGGAGCGCTCAGAAATGAGGCTTGTCCTCCCAGGGGCCACTTGAACTCCCGCTTCTCGTCGCCGCTGAGCGGAAGCCGATTCACGTGGAAGTACACGCTGAAAGTAAGTGACGAACGCAAGAGCGCGCGGACGATCCGATGAATGCGGTGTGGGCCGATGCCGTCCAGCCGGAAGGCGGCTGATCAGCCGAATGTGCGCACCCGCGCGGTCCGGCACGGTGTGATCGACCACGCGGACGATTCGCCACGTCCCGTGGCAGGGTGGTCGCATGACCAACTTCCCGTTCTATCGCCGCCTTTGCGACCGGGAGAACACCGGCTTTCGCAGGCTGGGCCTACTGGCCGAAGCGCAGTATGCGGCGGCGGTCCAGGACGCCCGAACGATTCTCGTCCCGGTGGCCGACCAGTTGGTGCCGGCCCTTTGCCCGATCGAGTACGCGACCGGATACGACGCCGACCGCGCACGAGAGCTGACCGCGCAAGAGAACACATTTCTCCTGTCGCTACCACCCGCATATCTCCAGCGACAACGGAAAGGGACGCTACCCACCGAGTACGCCGTGCTCGTGGAGAACGACCATCGCGACACGGATCACCTGAAGAAAGAGCTGACGGAACGCTTCCCGGGAGCCGTCGCCTGCGATTTCCCAGACCCGCGCGCCCGGGGCAGCGCCGCCTCCCTGATCGCCTACTCGGCCGCGCTCCACCGGGACCCGACCCCCCGCGCCCCGGCAGAGGCGAACGCCACAATCCTCGACGCGACCTCATTACGCGCCGACCCGCACCTGGCAGAGCAACTGTGGGCACTTTATGGCGAGCGCTTCGACTGGCTGGGCCGGCATCATCCCCTCTCCATGGAGGAGTCACAGTCCACCTTCAACGCGGCCCTCTTCCACGGCGACACCCAGACCTTGGTGACATCCGAGCAGGGCCGGCCGGTCTGCATCGGATTGTTCACGGCCGGCCTGGCCGTGTGTGACTGGCTGGCCCCGGAATTCCGCGCACATCTCGAAGACCAGGCCGTGACCGCCGATGAAAACCTGATCTATTTCTACGGCCTCGCGAGCAGCACAAAAGCCTCCGCGACGCACACCGAGGGGGTCATGGCCACCTTCGCTCAAACGCTGTGGCGCGCGGAAAAGCCATGCCGCCTCATCTTCGAGACGACCAACCTGTCCAACCGCTACATTCCCCGCCTGGTCGGAAAGTGGGTCCATGGAAGCGGGTACGGCACCATCGCCCCGGGAACGTCCGTCGAAGCACTCGCTCAGGTGGACTTCTGGTACCTCAAAGCAACCCCTTGACCACCCACTGGGGTCATGGCTCTGGGTTTCGACCGAAGCTTTTGCTGTCGCCGACGGCCAGGCCGAGCACTTCGCGGTGGCCGTCGGCGGTGATGGCGGTGGCGATGACGACAGCCATCTCGCGCCAACCCTCGATAGTAGGGCTGGCACTACCTAGAAGATGGCAGGAGTCCTCATCTTCGGCATCTGGGCCGTCTGACAGGCTGAACACATGTCGATCTTTCACTCTCGGCGCGACTTCGTCAGATTGACCGCCGGCGCTGCCGCTGGTTTGGCGTCCATTGGCATCTCAGGTACGGCACGTGCCGCAGAGCTTCCTCGGATCACACCGTTACGGATTCGCACTGCCGCCGGCATTTTCGATGCTGTCGCCGCGGGTCCGCAACGCGGCCGGAAAGTGCTCTTGCTCCACGGCTTTCCCGAGGCCGGTATCGAGTGGGAGCACCAGATACGGGCACTCGCTGCGCGTGGTTATCGAGCGGTAGCTCCTGACCAGCGGGGCTATTCGCCAGGTGTACGGCCTGCCGAGATCGAGGCATATCGGCTGGACTATGCGGTTCGGGACGTTCGGGCGATGGCTGATGCTCTGGGCTGGCGTAGGTTCGACCTTGTCGGGCACGACTGGGGCGCTGCGGTTGCATGGGTCGCCGCAGCGAAGTACGCGCGGCGGGTGCGTTCGCTGACCGCTGTTTCTGTGCCGCATCTCGGCGCGTTCGCCGAAGCACTACGAACGGATCCTGCGCAGCAGGAGGCTTCCAAGTACATGGACAACTTTCGGCAGCCCGCCCCGGGCCCCGAGGACATGATCCTCGACTCAGGGCCGCTCAAGCTGCCGGGCGTTGACCCGGCGAAGTGCGCGAAGTACTTCCGACGGCTTTCTCGGCCGGGCGCCCTGACCGCCGCTCTGAACTGGTATCGGGCCAATGATTTCGAGGGCTACGAGCAGCGGGTTTCGGTGCCGACGCTCTTCATGGCGAGCATAAAGGATCCGATGGTCGCGCCGTCGGGAGTGCAAGCGACGAAGAATTGGGTCACTGGACCATATCGGCTGGAGAACCTCAAGGGCATCGGGCACTTCATTCCCGAAGAGGCCTCTGATATCACGAACAAGCTGCTCCTCAGGCACCTTGCCTCGGTGCGTTCTTGACAGCCCACGCACCGCGGTTGGATGGCTCCGTGCGGCTGCGTGTGGGCTGCAACCGAGAGCAACTTTTGATCCTGCCGCCATGGGTGCTGCGGACAGGTGCGCTCAGGGGCTCGGCGGGATCGGGAAGCCGTTGTCCTCCGAGATCTTCCGGAGGGCACGTGCGCACGCCGAGTAGACCGGCTGGAAGTCCGCATAGTTGAACTTGACGCTGGCGTAGGGCGGCTCGCCGCAGGGCGTTCCCTCGTTCGTCCCGTGCCACCCGCACCGTCCCGCGCGGCCTTCGGTCTCAACGTTGTGGTTCTCGGGGTTGAACGGCTTGACCCAGATGATCTTATTCACGCTCATATGCCGAACGTACGCCGGGAAGGGCGAGCCGTCTGCCTATCAACCGCCAATCAGGAGCGTCACAACAACACCAGCCGCGAAGAAGAACGCTCCGCTGATGATGTTCAGCCACATACCCTGGCGGAAGGACGTTTTACCGCTCTCCTTCAGTCGGGCTTCCAACCTCGCGTCCAGCAGCTTCTCCACGGCCTGACGCTGTTCTTCATGCATCGCAGCCAGGTTCTCGGCGTGCTTCGCCTTCGCCTCCATCTCCATGGCCGTCGCGGTTCGGGCCTGAACCTCGGCCGTCAGCTCGCTGAGCAGAGTCGTCGAGCGCTTCAGGATCTCCGCCAGCTCATCCGCGCGGCTCTCGATCGTTGGAACAGCTGGTATTGCGACTTCGTCTACTTCCGCGCGCCTTTGCAGGAGACCACGGACCCACTCCGGGAGAGCGCTGAGCGCCCCGGCTGCGGCTGATCCGGCAACAAGAGCAATGATCTCTATTCCCACGGCTCAGTTAGTTGTCCCCGACAGCGACCGGAAGGGGACACACGGCTTGTCTCAGGGGCGCGAGGAGTCGAGCCCTGCCGAGAGCGGTCCAGGGGCTCAGACGGGGCCCTTCGGTTGTGGGCGCGAGGCAGGGGTCACAGGGGGCCACAGGGGTGCCACGGAGGGGGCCACGAAGTGTGGCACCCCTTCCGACCTGTAACCCCACCCCCATGCCCCCGCCCGTGGCCCCCATGGGGGTGCCACGCGATCTTGTCACGAGGCCGTCACGGCACTTGTCACGCCCGTTGTCACGGGGGCGTTGTCGCGCTGTCACGCCCCTGCTGACCTGTAACTCCCGCCCCCGACCCCCGGCCGTGACACGCGAGTTGTCACGGCTCCCTTTGGAAGGACGCGTCCGCGCGGCCGGCGCTCGCCAGCTGGCGGACATGGGGATCAGCCCGCTAGGGGAGCTGTAGCTGTACTTTGTTGCTGTGCGACATGCAAAAAGGCCACCTCCGAAGATCGGAAGTGGCCTTTTAGCTGGGTCGGGGTGGCGGGATTTGAACCCACGACCTCTTCGTCCCGAACGAAGCGCGCTGCCAAGCTGCGCTACACCCCGGTGCACGCCGTGCTGCGCGTGCTTGCAAAAGTCTAGCGGACTTCCAAGGTGGTTGTGACCGCCTTTATCGCCGCGGTACGAGGGTCAGCAGGGACGCCTCAGGGAAGCAGGCGAAGCGGGCCGGGGCGTAGGGGGAGGTGCCGAGGCCGGCCGAGACGTGGAGCCAGGCCGAGTCGTGGTGGCTCAGGCCCTTGACCCGGGCGCGGTCGATGCCGCAGTTGGTGACCAGGGCGCCGTAGAACGGGATGCAGAGCTGGCCCCCGTGCGTGTGGCCGGCGAGCAGGAGCTGGTAACCGTCGGCGGCGAAGCGGGTCATGTTGCGGGGCTCGGGCGAGTGCATGACGCCGAGCCGCAGGTCCGCGTCGGCGGGGGCCGGGCCGGCCACGAGGTCGTAGCGGTCGCGGTTGATGTGGGAGTCGTGGATGCCCGCCACGGCCACGTCGAGGTCGCCGACCTTGATGCGGGCCGTGGTGTTGTTCATGTCGAGCCAGCCCTCGGCCGCCATGCCCGCCCCGAGCTCCTCCCAGGGCAGGTTGGGCACGTGCTGGCGACGGTCGTTCTTGGAGGTGCGCCACAGGTAGCGGGCCGGGTTCTTCGGCTGCGGGGCGTAGAGGTCGTTGCTGCCGTAGACGAACAGGCCGGGGCGTGACAGCAGGGGCTCCAGGGCGTGCAGGAGCGAGGGGACGGCCTCCGGGTGAGCCAGGGAGTCGCCGGTGTTGACGACCAGGTCGGGCTCCAGGGCACCCAGGGAGCGGACCCAGTTGATCAGCATCGTCCGGCGTGGCGTCAGGTGCAGGTCGGACAGGTGGAGGACGCGTACGGGCCGCTGACCGCGCTCCAGCACGGGCACGTCGAAACGGCGCAGACGGAACCAGTTGCGCTCCACCACGGAGGCGTAGCCCAGCCCGGCCAGGCCGAGCCCGAGCATGGACAGGGGCAGTGCGACGGCTTTCCTCACGTACTCATGATGCCCGAGATCCGGCGCGAGGCGACCTGGCGGTCCGCGCAGACGGCAAGATGGAGCGCATGAGCGCATTGAAGGACAAGCTGAAGGCCGATCTGACGGCCTCGCTGAAGAGCCGGGACGAGGTACGCCTCCGGACGATCAGGATGGCACTCGCCGCGGTGAACGTCGAGGAGGTCGCCGGCAAGCAGGCCCGCGAGCTGACCGACGACGAGATCGTCAAGGTCCTGACCAAGGAGGCGAAGAAGCGGCGCGAGGCGGCGGAGGCGTTCGGCAACGCGGGGCGGGCCGAGCAGGCCCAGGCGGAGCTGGACGAGCAGGCGGTGCTGGAGGAGTACCTGCCGGCGCAGCTCTCAGACGAGGAGCTGGCCGCGCTGGTCGAGGCGGCCGTCGCCGAGACCGGAGCCTCGGGGCCGCAGGCGATGGGGCAGGTCATGAAGGCCGTCAATCCGAAGGTCGCCGGACGGGCCGAGGGCGGTCGAGTGGCGGCAGCGGTACGCGCCAAACTCTCCGCCGGGTAACACGCTCTGGCAAGTCGGGGTTCTCGGCCCACCTGGCTGGTCGGACGTGCTGCGTCGCCGGTCAACGCCGTAAACGTCCAAGGCGCGGGTCCGCGTCGGACGCGTCGCGTCGCCGGTCAACGCCGTGAGCGTTCAAGTCGCGGGTCAAGGCCGGACACGTCGAGCACTCGGCCCGTCTCGTACGCGCCGCACCCGGAGGCGCTGAGGGCCTCCCTGCGGGCCTCCGGGGCGCTCCTGGTCTCCGCCAGGTCGAGGCCTCCTCCCACCCCGTGGGCGGAGGCCTCAGCGCCTTCAGCGGACCGGTGTGATCGGGGCCGTGTCCCCGAGCGGGGCCACCGGGCCCGCGCCCCCGCCGCGACCGCGGCCGGGGCCGTCGTCGAAGCGGTCGGGGCCGCGCCCGTCGCGCGGCCCGTCCCTGTCGCCGTTGCCGAAGTCGAAGATGTCGAACGGGTCGCGCGGCCCGTCGCCGTCCTTCTTCTTGGGCGGCTTGGGCGCGCAGTTGTCGGTGCACCCGCCGAACCGCGACCGGTCCACCGAGGCGAAGTCGGCCGCCTCGACCCCCTTGAGCGCCTTGATCATGGAGTCTTTCCAGATGCGCCCGGAGATCGACGAGCCGTACACGTACGGGTAGTACCGGCCGCCGATGGTGATCCCGATCAGCTTGTGGGCCGAGGTGCCGCGCGGGTCGCCCAGGCTGACGGCGGAGGCGAGGTTGGGGGTGTAGCCGGAGAACCAGGCCGACATGTAGTCGTCGGTCGTGCCGGTCTTGCCGGCCGCGTCGCGCCCGATGCCGCCGACGTCCTGCATCGTGCCCTTGGTGAAGACGCCGGACAGGATGCCGTTGACCGCGTCGGCGACCTCCTCCTCCAGCACCTGGGAGCACTTCGGCTTGTACTGCTTGGCCTTGCCGTCCCTGTCCTTGATCTCGGTGATGGCCAGCGGCCTGCAGTATTGGCCGCGCGAGGCGAAGACCGCGTAGGAGCTGGCGATCGTGACGGGGTCGACCTCGTTGACGCCGAGCGTGAACGTCTCGACCTCCTGCAGCTTCTGGCCGTCGGCCCGCTTGACGCCGAGCTTCTTGGCCATCTTGACCACGTCGCAGAGCCCGACCTTCTGCTGCAGCTTGACGAAGAAGGTGTTGACCGAGCCCCAGGTGCCGCTCTCCAGGGTCTTGAAGCCGCCGCCGCCCTCGCTGGAGTTGCGCACGGTGTGGCTGGGGTCGCCGACGTTCTGGCCCTTGCAGTTCTTGAACGAGCTGTAGGAGCCGGCCTGGTAGCCGGACGGCGACGGGAAGCCGTCACCGTATTTGAGGCCCTCCTCCAGGGCCGCGGCGAGCGTGTAGACCTTGGCCGTCGAGCCCTGCTGGAACCCGCGGCCGCCACCGTGCGCCCCGTCGGCGACGATGTTGTAGCTCATCTCGTTCTTCTTCTTGCTGCGGCCGAACTTGCGCGAGGCGGCCATCGCCTTGATCTCGCCGGTGCCGGGGACGACCATGGCCTGCGAGGCCACGGGCTTGTCCTTGGAGCTGACGTACTTCTTGATCGCCTGCTCGGCGGCGGCCTGCATGTCGCGGTCGAGCGTGGTCTTGATCCTCAGGCCGCCGCGCTGGAGCAGCTTCCTGCGCTCTTCCTGGTTCTTGCCGAAGTCCTCGTTGTTGAGGATCTCGTACTGGACGTAGAGGCAGAAGTACGGATATTTGCTGGCCTCGCAGCCGCCGGGGACCTTGACGTCCTTCCAGCCCAGCTTCTTCGCCTTGGCTGTCGCGGCCTCCTGGACGGTGATCTTGCCGATCTCGGCCATCCGGTCCAGGACGAGGTTGCGCCGCTCCAGCAGCCGCTTGCGGGCGTCGGCGCCGACGTTGGGGTCGGTCCTCGCCGGGTTTTGCACCGCGCCGGCGAGCGTGGCGGCCTCGACCAGGTTGAGCTTGGAGGCGGGCTTGTCGAAGAAGCGCTTGGCCGCCGCCTGCACCCCGTGGGCGCCCGCGCCGAAGTAGGCGATGTTCAGATATTTCTCAAGAATCTGGTTCTTGGTGTACTTCTTCTCGATCGCCATCGCGTAACGCAGCTCGCTCAGCTTGCGCGACACCGTGGGGGCGATGGCCGCGGCCTGCTCCTCGGGCGTCTCGGCCGCGTTGACCAGCACCTGCTTGACGTACTGCTGGGTGATCGACGAGCCACCCTGCATCACGCCGCCGCTCGTGAGGTTTTTCACGAGCGCTCTCGCCGTTCCCTCCACATCGATCGGCCCGTGCTGGTAGAAACGGAAGTCCTCGATCGCGATCAGCGCGGTCTGCATGATCGGGGCGACCTGGTCGAGGCGGACGACCTGCCGGTTCTCGAAGTAGAACTGCGCGATCTGCTTGCCATCGGCGTCGTACAGTTCGGTGCGCTCGGGCAGAGGAGGTTCGTCGAGGTTTTCGGGCTTGAGGTTGAGCCCTTCGACCGCGGTCTTCGTGGACATGCCCGCTCCGCCGATCGCCGGCAGAGCCACTGCGGCAGCGAGCACCCCCGCGGCGGCCCCGGCGATGACGAGCCGCAGGACGTTGAGTACGGGGTTAGAGCGATCTTTGCGCTGCGCTTGCACGGTACCAAGGGTACGTCGAAAGACTGACCTATCCGGTAGCACGACACCATTTCGCCTTGACTGACGGGGGTGACTAGTCATTCCCGGTCAAGACTGCTGCGAGAAATTGGTCCTCTGGGGTCTGTCGGCCCGAACGTCTAGTTGCGTACGTTCTCCCTGCGGCAATTGAATACGGAGGCTCGGCGCCCGCGCCCGTCGGCCCCAAATGACGACTGACCACCTAAGGGGAGTGGGGTCGAACAATGTGGATCACGGATTGGACCTCCCGTGCCGCCTGTAAGGGTGCGGATCCGGATGCCCTGTTCGTGCAGGGCGCCGCGCAGAACAGAGCCAAGCTCATCTGCCGGGGTTGCCCGGTCCGTACCGAATGCCTCGCCGATGCACTGGACAATCGCATCGAGTTCGGGGTGTGGGGCGGTATGACCGAACGGGAACGACGTGCGCTGCTTCGACGGCGACCTGACGTGGACTCGTGGCGCGAGCTGCTCGAGTCCGCCAAGGAAGAGTACGAACGAACCAACGAGCTGATCGCGGGCTGACCCCAGCCCGGCGACCGTCGTACGGCCGGCGCCGCACGCCGGCCGTACTTCTATGCGGTCGCCAGCAGAGTCCCGATCTGTCGTAGACCCGACAGGTCGTGGACGTCCTCGGACATGGCGCGAACCTGGACCACGGGCACCGTGGGGTGAGCCGAGACGAAATGCTCCTGCTCGCGGCTCTCACGAGCGGCGAGTTGCATCCGCCCGGCGTGCAGCCGCAGCACGGCGGCGGTGAACTCGTGCTCGCCCCTCGACTCAAGGTCCTCCGCGGCGGCGGCGCTGCGGGCCGCCGAGAGCGCCGGGGCGGGAGATTCGTGCACCCGGTTGACCACCAGGCCGGCCAGGGGCATGCGCTCCTCGGCCAGGCGCTCGACGAAGTAGGACGCCTCGCGCATCGCATCGCGCTCGGGCGCGGCCACCACCACGAAGGCCGTGCCCGGGGCCTGGAGCAGCCGGTACGTCATCTCGGCCCGCTGCCTGAACCCACCGAACACGGCGTCGAGCGCGGACACGAACGTCTGCAGGTCCTTGATCACCTGGGCGCCGAGCAGTTTGGTCATCGCCCCGGCCATCAACCCGAACCCGGCGTTGAGCAGCCGGAACGCACTGCGCCCTCCGGCCTTGGCCGGAGCGGTCAGCAGCTTGATGAACCGGCCGTCGAGGAAGCGCCCGAGCCGCTCGGGCGCGTCGAGGAAGTCGAGCGCCGAGCGCGAGGGCGGCGTGTCGACGATGATCAGGTCCCACTCGTCCGAGCGGCGGAGCTGGCCGAGCTTCTCCATCGCCATGTACTCCTGCGTGCCGCTGAAGCTGGAGGACAGGGACTGGTAGAAGGGGTTCGACAGGATCTGCCTGGCCCGCTCGGGGTCGGCGTGCGCCTCGATGATCTCGTCGAACGTACGCTTCATGTCGAGCATCATGGCGTAGAGCTGGCCGTCGCCCTCGGGCGAGCTGACCAGGCGCGGGGTGTTGTCCAGCTCGGTCAGCCCCATCGACTGCGCCAGCCGTCTGGCCGGGTCGACGGTCAGCACGACCGCGCACCTGCCGCGTTCCGCGGCCCGCAGGCCGAGCGCCGCGGCGGTCGTGGTCTTGCCCACCCCGCCGGCGCCGCAGCAGACGATGATCCTGGTGCCGGGGTCGTCGAGGATCGCGTCGACGTCGAGTCTGGCGGGCTTCTTCACGCTGCTCCCTGGGTGCGCATGCTCTCGGCGAGCTCGTACAGGCCGGCCAGGTCGACGCCGTCGGCGAGCAGGGGCAGCTCGTAGCTCTTCAGCCCGGCCCCGGCCAGCGTCTCGCGCTCGGCGCGCTCCAGCTCGGTGCGGCGGGCGTGCTCGACGACCTCCTCGGCGAGCGCCTCGGCCAGCGCGGTGGCCTGCGCGCCGTCGGCCACGCCGCTCGCCTTGAGCCCGAGCACGAGCTCTCCGGCGTCGAATCCGCCCTTGACAGCCGTGTCAAGAGTCGCCTTCGGCAGCAGCGACTCGCGCACCATGTTGATGAAGACGCCCCCGGCCGGCAGGCCCGCGGCGCGCAGTTCGGCCAGGCCGTCGAGCGTCTCCTGCACCGGCATCTCCTCCAGGAGGGTGACGAAGTGCACGGCCGTCTCGGGCGACTTGACCACGCCGCTGACCAGGTCGGAGTGGTTCTTGATCGGCCCGACCCTGGCCAGGCCCGCCACCTCCTGGGTGACGTTCAGAAAGCGCGTGATGCGGCCGGTGGGCGGCGCGTCGAGCACGACCGCGTCGTAGATCCTGCGGCCGTTCCTGCCGCGCCTGCGCACCGCCTCGGTGGTCTTGCCGGTCACGAGGACGTCGCGGAAGCCCGGGGCCACGGTGGTGGCGAAGTCGACGATGCCCATCTTGGTCAGCGCCCGCCCGGCCCTGCGCATCCCGTAGAACATCTCCATGTATTCGAGCATGGCCTCTTCTGGATCGATGGCCAGCGCGTAGACGTCGCCGCCCGAGGGCGCGACCGCGATCTTGCGCTCCTCGTACGGGAGCGGCGGCAGATCGAAGATCTGCGCGATGCCCTGCCGGCCCTCCACCTCGACGAGCAGCACCTTGCGGCCGCCCGAGGCGAGGGCGAGAGCGAGCGCGGCGGCCACGGTCGTCTTGCCGGTGCCGCCCTTGCCGGTGACGACGTGGAGTCGTACGTCGGTCCAGTCCGTGTCCGGAGAGTCCACGTCTCGAGGCTACCGAACGGTCACTTGTCGTAAGCCGACGACCATCCTTTGAGATTGCTCACACTAATCTGATCCCCATGAAGAAATGGGAGTACCTCACAGCCCCCCTGCTGATCCACAACACGAAGATGATTCTCGACAACTTCGGGGCCGACGGCTGGGAGCTGGTCCAGATCGTCCAGGGCGCCACGCCCGAGCAGCTCGTCGCCTACTTCAAGAGGGAGAAGCAGTGACGCCCGAGCAGAAGATCCAGGAGCTGGGGTTCACGCTGCCCGAGCCGGTCAAGCCGGTGGGCTCCTACCTGCCCACCGTCCGTACGGGCGACCTCGTCTACACCTCCGGCCAGGTGCCGATGCTGGAGGGCAAGCTGCACCAGACCGGCAAGCTCGGCGTCGACCTGGGCGTCGACGAGGGCAGGGCGCAGGCCCGCATCTGCGTGCTCAACGCGCTGGCGGCGCTGAAGGGCGAGCTGGGCGACCTGTCGAAGGTGCGGCGGATCGTCAAGGTCGTGGTCTTCGTGGCCAGCGCGCCCGACTTCACCGAGCAGCCCCAGGTGGCCAACGGGGCCAGCGACCTGCTCGCCGAGGTCTTCGGCGACCAGGGCAAGCATGCGCGCAGCGCGGTGGGGGTGGCCGCGCTCCCGCTCGACGCGCCGGTCGAGGTGGAGCTGATCGCCGAAGTCGGCTAAGTGGGCATATGTCACCATGACCGAGTGATGTTCTAGGAGGAGGTCATGTGACTGGATTGCCGCTTCCAGCCGAGCTAGCCGCCCGGGCCCGGGACGTCCTGGCCGGGCGCGTGCAGCCGGTGCCGGCGCGGGACGCCGCCACGGTGGTGCTCCTGCGCCCGGGGCCGGAGGTCTACCTGCTGCGGCGCAAGGCCACGATGGCCTTCGCCGCGGGCGCGTACGTCTTCCCCGGCGGCTCCGTCGACGCCCGCGACACCGACCAGGCCGTGGCCTGGGCCGGGCCGTCCCCGGCCGAGTGGGGTGAGCGCTTCCGCGCCGACGAGCGGCTGGCCAGGGGGCTCGTGTGCGCGGCCGTACGCGAGACGTTCGAGGAGTCGGGCGTGCTCCTGGCAGGCCCAGGGCCCGGCTCCGTGGTGGCCGACACCACCGGGGACGACTGGGAGGCCGACCGGCTGGCGCTGATCGACCGTAGCCTCGCCTTCGCCGAGTTCCTCGCCCGGCGCGGCCTGGTGCTCAGGTCCGACCTGCTCAAGCCGTGGGCCCACTGGATCACGCCCGAGATCGAGCACCGGCGCTTCGACACCCGCTTCTTCGTCGCCGTGCTGCCCGAGGGCCAGCGCACGCGCGACGTGGGCGGCGAGGCCGACCAGGTGGTCTGGCAGCGGCCCGGCGCGGCGATCGAGCTGGCGCACAAGGGGGAGATCTTCCTGATGCCGCCGACGTACACGACGCTGAGCGAGCTGAGCGCGTACGACGGCGTCGCCGGCGTGCTGGCCGAGCACCGGGAGATCGAGACGATCATGCCGCGGGCCGTGGAGATCGACGGCGAAATGCGATTGGTGACGAGATGAGCGGGCTGCACATCCCGATCGACACGCCCGACGGATCCCGTACGACGCACGCTGAAAACCTGCTCGCCCCCAACCCGTCGCCGATGACCCTCGACGGCACCAACACCTGGGTGATCGGGGCCGGCGACGAGGTGATCGTCGTGGACCCGGGCCCCGAGGACGAGTCGCACCTGCGCCGCGTGGCCGGGCACCTGGGGGAGCGCCGGGTCACCCAGATCCTGCTCACCCACGGCCATTTCGACCACAGCGGCGGAGCCAAGCGCTTCGCGGAGCTGGTCGGCGCGCCCGTGCGCGCCCTCGACCCGCGCCACCGGCTGGGCGACGAGGGGCTCGCCGACGGCGACGTGGTGACCGTGGCCGGTCTGGAGCTCCACGTGTACGGCACCCCTGGCCACTCGTTCGACTCGCTGTGCTTCTGGCTGCCCGCGGACCGGGCGATGCTGACCGGCGACACGATCCTCGGCAGGGGCACCACGATCATCGCCCGCGACGGCGGCCTGGCCGACTATCTGCGCAGCCTCGACCGGCTGAGGGCGGCGGCCGAGAGCCTGGACGCGCGGGTGCTGCTGCCGGGACACGGCCCGGTGCTGCCCGACCCGATCGGCGCGCTCGACGGCTACATCGCGCACCGGCGGCAGCGGCTCGACCAGATCAGGGCGGCCAGGCAGCAGGGAGCGAAGACGCCGCGCCAGATCGTCAAGATCGTGTACGCCGATGTCGACCGCTCGCTCTGGCCGGCCGCCGAGATGTCGGTGGCGGCCCAGCTCGACTATCTGGACCGGTTGTAGAGCCGGTCGATGTCGAGGATCACCACGGCCTTGGCCTCGATGCGCAGCCAGCCGCGCTGCGCGAAGTCGGCCAGCGCCTTGTTGACCGTCTCCCGCGAGGCGCCGACGAGCTGGGCCAGCTCCTCCTGGGTCAGGTCGTGGTGGACCCGCGTGCCGTCGTCGGTCTTGGTGCCGAACCGCTCGGCCAGGTCGAGCAGCTGCTTGGCCACCCGTCCAGGCACGTCGGTGAAGACCAGGTCGGCCAGCACGTCGTTGGTGCGCCGCAGCCGCTGCGCGAGCGCGCGCAGCAGGTGGAGCGCCACCTCGGGCCGGCCCGTCAGCCAGGGCCGCAAATCGTCGTGGCCGAGGCCGGCCAGGCGCACCTCGGTGAGCGCCGTCGCCGTCGCCGTACGCGGCCGCGGGTCGAACAGCGACAGCTCGCCGAACATCTCGCTCGGCCCCAGCACGCTCAGCAGGTTTTCGCGCCCGTCCGGGGAGGTGCGGGAGAGCTTGATCTTGCCTTCCAGCACGACGTAGAGCCGGTCGCCCGTCTCGTTCTCGTGGAAGAGCGTCTGCCCCTTGGACAGCTGGACCTCGGTGATGCTCGTGCGCAGCGCCGCGGCGCTCTCGCGGTCCAGCGCGGCGAACAGGGGGGCCTTGCCCAGCACATCTTCGGTGTTCACTCTGCCTCCTCTGCTGCCATTGTGACTCACCCCACTCCGGGCGGCACACACAGGTTATGGGAATGCCGGAGTGTTCACGGCATGCCCGGTGCGTGGCATCCCGGGGGAAACGTACAGGATGGCCGTGCCCGTTCTGTGACCGGCACCGAACCGTCTCAACCGGCGGCGCGTGACCGTCTCATCCGGCGGTACGCGGCAGTCTCAGCCGGCGGTGCGCAGCAGGCCGTCCACCGAGGCCACCGCCGCGGACATCGTGCGGCTGAGCAGCACGCGCAGCACGTCCACGGACTTCGGGCGGGAGGCGGGGTCGGGGTGGCGGCAGCGCTCGATCGCGATGCGCAGCGCGGGCGTCAGCGCGGCGGTGTCGCCGTGCTCGGCGCCGGTCGCGGCGAAGACCACCAGGTCGGCCCAGTCGCGTACGTCCCGCGCCTCACGCAGGTCGTCGCCGTCGCAGTCGTCGCCGGTCCGCCAGCCGATGAGCACCTGTCCGCGCGTTCCGAGCGCCACGCTCTCGGGGCTGAGCCGTAGCCCCGCGGTGCCGTGCGCGTGCAGCTTGGCCATGGCCGCCACACAGCTCACGGCCAGCCGGTGCAGCGCCTGGCCGCTCAACGGCCCACCGGTCCTGACGAACTCCGCCAGCGTCGCTCCCTGATCGCCCACGGCCGACCCCCTTTCACGCGTCAGGTTGTACGCTGCCGAGGTCGTCCTGGGTTCAACAGCCGGCCAAAGCTTCTACTCTTGCCGCATGGCGACGAACGCGGCGGGGCGCAAGCCGGAGACCCAGCTCGCACTGGTGCGGCGCGCGCGCAAGATGAACCGCATCCTGGCGGAGACCTACCCTGACGCCCACTGCGAGCTCGACTTCAGCACCCCGTTGGAGCTGCTGATCGCGACCATCCTGTCCGCCCAGTGCACGGACAAGCGCGTCAACATGGTCACCCCCACCCTCTTCGCGAAATATCCCACGGTGGAGGACTATGCGGCCGCCGACCGTTCGGAGATGGAAGAGATCATCCGCTCGACCGGCTTCTTCCGCGCGAAGACCAACAGCATCATCGGCATGGCCCAGGCCGTCTGCGAGCGCTACGGCGGCGAGGTCCCCGGCAAGCTGAAAGACCTGGTCACGCTGCCGGGAGTGGGCCGCAAGACGGCCAACGTGGTGCTCGGCAACGCCTTCGGCGTGCCGGGGCTGACCGTCGACACCCACTTCCAGCGGCTCGTGCGCCGCTTCGGCTGGACCGAGGAGACCGACCCGGTCAAGATCGAGCACGTCGTGGCCGAGTTGCTGCCCAAGCGCGAGTGGACGATCTTCTCCCACCGGGTGATCTGGCACGGCCGCCGCATCTGCCACGCCCGCCGGCCGGCGTGCGGCGTGTGCCCGCTGGCCGCGCTCTGCCCCTCGTACGGGACCGGCCCCACGTCCGCCGCCCAGGCGGAGAAACTCGTCAGACCCGGCCCCTTCTCCTGAACGCGGGAAGTCATCGGGGGCCCCGCGTGTTGGAGGTTTCGTGACTCAAGTGCCCGACTGGCTGGAGACCCTGGCGGCGCAAGCGCAGCGGATCGACGTGCCCCGCATCCTCCGGCCACCAGCCGGGCGCGGGCGCTCCGCCGCGGTGCTGATGTTGTTCGGCGATGGTCCCAACGGGCCCGACGTGCTGCTGATCCAGCGCAGCACACGCGGGCGCAGGCACGCCGGCCAGCCGGCCTTCCCCGGCGGCGGCGTCGATCCCGAGGACGCGGGGCCCGTCGAGGCGGCGCTGCGGGAGACCGAGGAGGAGACCGGGGCCGATCCGGGCGGGGTGCACGTGCTGTGCACGATGCCCGAGCTCTACCTGACCCACAGCGACAACCGGGTCACCCCCGTGATCGCCTGGTGGCGCGAGCCTTCGGCCGTGCACGCCGCCTCGCCCGACGAGGTCGACTCCGTCGAGCGGGTGCCGATCGCCGAACTGGTCGATCCGGCCAACCGCGTCATGCTCCGGCATCCGAGGGGCACGGCCGGGCCGGCGTTCCGGGTGCGCGGCATGCTGGTGTGGGGGTTCACCGCGATGCTGCTCGACACGGTGCTGCGGGAGGGCGGGCTCGAACAGCCCTGGGACCCTGACCAGGTCGAGGACCTGCCGCCCGAGGTCGTCGCGCTCGCCGCACGCGGCTGATCAGTGAGCTGATCGCAGCGCTCAGTGGGCGGATCGCAGCGCCACCCCGAGCGCGGCCCAGCCGGCCACGTCGGCGTCGCTGTCGCAGGCCAGCGCCCGCAGCGTCTCCAGCCCCGCCCGGTCGGGCGGCTCGCCGAGCACGTGCTGCAGCGCGTACGCGGCCCCGTACCTGACCCTGGCGTCCTGATGACCCGCGAGGTCGATCACCGACGGCAGCGAGCGCGGATCGGCCAGATGCCCGAACGCGATCAGCACCGAGTAGAGCACCATCGCGTCGTCCTCGCTGGCGGCCAGGTAGCGCAGCACCGGCAGCGTACGGTCCGCGAAGGGCCGCAACATGCCCATGATGTCCACGCCGAGCAGCCGCTCGGCGACGCTGTCCGCGGCGCACAACCGCCGCGCCTCGATGAAGGACTCCAGGTCGCCGCGCTGGCGCAGCAAGGAGATCACGTGCCAGCGCAGGGGACCGTCGGGATCGGTGTCGCCCAGAGCTGCCTGGATGAGATCGTGCACTGTTCCCTCGTCCGGCGGCATACCGCTCAAGATAGCCAGCAGGGTGACGCCGTCCTGATCGAAGACGTGCACACTTGACCGTATCGCTGGTTACCTTTGAAGCGTGCGCGGTGATCTGCTTGACCTCATCTTGATCGGCCTCGTGATCGCCTTCGGCATCTCGGGTTACCGGCAGGGTTTCATCATCGGGGCGATGAGCTTCGTGGGGTTCGTGGGCGGGGCCGTGCTGGGCGTCTTCATCGCGCCCCCGATCTCCAAGGCCGTCGTCGACGGCGACACGCCGCAGGCGCTGCTGGCCATCGTGATCGTCTTCCTGGCCGCGACCATCGGCCAGTTCGCCTCCTCGACGCTCGGCGCCGTCGTGCGCAGCCACGTCACGTGGGAGCCGGCCAAGGTCGCCGACGCGGTGGGCGGCACGTTCGCCAGCGCGCTGTCGGTGCTGGTCATCGCCTGGCTGATCGGCTCGCTGATCGTCTCGACGTCGTTCAGCCCCCTGGTCGACCAGGTGAAGAACTCCGCGCTGCTGACCACGGTCGACGACGCCATCCCGCAGGGCGCGCGCAACTGGCAGCAGCCGTTCAAGAAGTTCATCGACCGCTCGGAGTTCCCGCCCGTCTTCGACGCGATCGGCGCGGGGCAGCTCATCGACGTGCAGCCGCCCGACCAGAGCGTGCTCCAGGGGCCCAACCTGCGGCGCGCCCGCCGCGCGATCGTCAAGGTCCAGGGCAACGCGGAGAGCTGCAACAAGCACATCGAGGGCACCGGCTTCGTCTACGCCCCCGGGCGGATCATGACCAACGCCCACGTGGTCGCCGGCGTCACCCGCGACCTCCAGGTCATCGACTCGGAAAACGTCCGCCACAACGCCACCGTGGTGCGCTACAACCCGCGCCGCGACATCGCCGTCCTCTACGTGCCCGGCCTCAACCTGCCGCAGCTCAACTTCGACGGCGACGGCAGCCGCGGCGACAGCGCGATCATCGCCGGCTTCCCCAAGGGCAAGGGGTTCACCGCCGAGCCGGCCAGGATCGGCGGCCAGCTCGACGCCGAGGGCCCCGACATCTACCGCGAGAACACCGTGCGCAGGAAGGTCTACGCGATCAGGGGCCAGGTGCTGCCGGGCAACTCCGGCGGGCCGCTGCTCACGGTCAGCGGGCGGGTCTACGGAGTGATCTTCGCCGCCGCGATCAACGAGGAGCAGACCGGCTACGTGCTGACGGCGGAAGAGGTCGCTCCCGACGCCTCGGCGGGCCGCAACGACACCAGCCCGGCCAGCACGCAGGAGTGCGACTAGGGAAGTTTGCTCAGGATGAGCGCGATGGCCTCGCCGGGGTCGCTGTCCTGCGTCAGCCCTGAGGCCGCCTTGCCGACGGGGTCGTACGCGCCGCCGTACGACTGCGCCCTCGCCGCCCCCCGGCTGAACAGCGTCACCGCGCCGCGCCCGTTGCCGCGCTGCAGATGCGTCAGCCCGACGCAGATCTGCGCGAGCCCCTGCCACAGCTCGCGCTCCTCCTCGGGCGCGCACTTCCAGCGGCCCTCGAACACCTCGTGCGCGTTGAACGGCAGGCCCTCTTGCAGGAAGCGGCGGCCGTCGGCGAGCGCCTGCTCGGTGGTGGGGGCGTACTCGTCGGGGACCCGGGGCAGGCCGGGGGAGCCGTAGGGGAGCGGCCTGCCGTACGCGTCGCGCGGTCTGGCGTTGCGCGGCCTGCCCTCGGGATCGCGATCTCTCATCGGTCGGGCTCCGGATCGTTCAGCCAGCCGAGCAGCTCGGTGTCGAACACGTCGGGGATCTCCTCATGGGGGAAGTGGCCGGCTCCTTCGAGCAGCCGCCACCGGTAGGGTGCCGCCACGTAGCGGCTCGAACCCTGCGCCGTACGGGGCAGGACGCTCGGGTCGAGCGCCCCGTGCAGGTGGAGTGTGGGGGCCTCGACCTCCGTACGCATCGCCCTGGCGTAGCGGCGGCCGTCGGGACGCAGCTGGGAGCGGCCGAACCAGCGGTGATACTCCAGCGCCGAGTGCGCGACCGCCGGGATCCTGAACGCCTCCCGGTATGTGCGCGACTCCTCCGGCTCCGGCCAGCCCGGCCGCGACCAGGTGTCGAGCAGCCGGCCGACCAGCGCCGCGTCATGGCGGGTGAGCCGGCGCTCGGGCAGCAGCGGAAGCTGGAAGCCGAGCCTGCGCCCGCTCACCTTGAGCTGCCCGAAGGGGTCGGTCAGCAGCGCGTTGCGCAGCCGCAGCGGATGGGGCGCCGACACGACGACCAGCCGGCGCACGCACTTGGGGTCGAGCACGGCCATCGTCCAGGCCAGCAACCCGCCCCAGTCGTGGCCCACCACGATCGCCCCGGTCTCGCCCAGCGCCCTGATCAGCCCGGTCGCGTCGGCGGCCAGCGTGGGCAGGTCGTAGCCGCGCGGCGGCTTGTCGCTGCCGCCGTAGCCGCGCAGGTCGGCCGCCACCGCCCGGAACCCGGCCCCGGCCAGCGAGGTCAGCTGGTGCCGCCAGGTCCACCAGAACTGCGGGAACCCGTGCAGCAGCAGCACCAGCGGCCCCTCACCGGCCTCCACGACGTGGAACCTGGTGCCGCCCGCGTGGACCGCGCGGTGCGTCCACGGCCCCTGGATCTCTACGACCGACTCGTCAGGTGCCATCGCGGGTCACCGGCTCGCGATCCGGGTCGAGCGCCGGCAGCGCCTGCTCGTCAGGCGTGGCGATCTCCTTGAGCCCCTTGATCGACCTGGCGGTGCGCTTCATCCCGGCCAGGCCCTTGAGCCTGCGGATCCCGATGAAGACCAGCAGACCCGCGACCAGCAGGTAGAACACGGTCACGATGAGGAAGGCGAGCCAGGTGGGCATGACCTGGGCCAGCGCGTACGCGATCGTGAACGAGGCGAGGATCAGGCACAGGTGCGCCATGAAGGCGGCGGCGGCGAACAGCCCGCCGGCCATGCCGACCCGTTTGGCGTCGAACCTGAACTCGGCCTTGGCCAGCTCGATCTCCGAGCGGATCAAGGACGAGATGTGGCTGCTCGCCTGGGCGACCAGCGAGCCCAGCGATTCTTCTTCCTCGGGGTTCTGCGGCATGAACGTCTCCTATCGGGGCTCGGTGGCCGTGTCAAACATCATCCAGCGTGATGCGGCGCGTACTGACAGCCGGGCACCGCCGAACTTATCTGGCACGAGTCCTGCCGGCACTCTCAGAACTACCCGATGGAATGAGATCACGCCCGGGCTCGACCCGGCGGGCATGACCATGAGGGGGCCGAGGCTTTCCCGCTGGGTGTGTCGTACGTCTCTCGGGCGCGGTTCCGGCCTGGGGCGGGGTGGCTTCCGGATACTTCCGGCATGCCCCGTATCCACGGAAGCCCCACGTCCCGAAATATCGGGACATGGGGCCTCCGTGGGGTTTGTCGCTAGTCCTCCGCCTTGGCGGAGGGGAGCTTCTCCGAGATGAGGTTCATCACCGTGCTGTCGGCCAGCGTGGTGACGTCGCCGATGCTGCGGTTTTCAGCCACGTCGCGCAGGAGGCGACGCATGATCTTGCCGGACCGGGTCTTGGGCAGCTCGGGCACCACCAGGATCTGGCGCGGCTTGGCGATCGGGCCGAGCGTCTTGGCCACGTGGTTGCGCAGGTCGGTGGCGATGTCGTCGCTCTCCTCCGCCGAGCCGCGCAGGATGACGAACGACACGATGGCCTGGCCGGTCACCGGGTCGGTCGCGCCCACGACGGCCGCCTCGGCCACCTTCGGATGGCTGACCAGCGCGCTCTCCACCTCCGTGGTGGAGATGTTGTGGCCGGAGACCAGCATGACGTCGTCGACCCGGCCGAGCAGCCACAGGTCGCCGTCGTCGTCCTTCTTGGCGCCGTCGCCGGGGAAGTACATCCCGTCGAAACGGCTCCAGTAGGTGTCGATGTAGCGCTGGTCGTCGCCCCAGATGGTGCGCAGCATCGACGGCCACGGCTCGCGTACGACGAGGAAGCCGCCGCCGCCGTTGGGCACGCTGTTGCCCTGGTCGTCCACCACGTCGGCGCTGATGCCCGGCAGCGGGCGCATGGCCGCGCCCGGCTTGGCCGAGGTCACGCCGGGCAGCGGGCTGATCATGATCGCGCCGGTCTCGGTCTGCCACCAGGTGTCGACGACGGGGCAGCGGTCGCCGCCGATGTGCTCGCGGTACCAGACGTACGCCTCGGGATTGATCGGCTCACCGACGGAGCCCAGGACCCGCAGGCTGGACATGTCGTACTTGGCGGGGATGTCGTCGCCCCACTTCATGAACGTCCGGATCGCCGTCGGCGCCGTGTAGAGCAGCGTGACCTGGTACTTCTGCACGATCTCCCAGAAGCGGCCGCGGTGCGGCGTGTCCGGGGTGCCCTCGTAGATGACGCTGGTGGCGCCGTTGGCCAGCGGGCCGTACACGATGTAGGAGTGACCGGTCACCCAGCCGATGTCGGCCGTGCACCAGTAGATGTCGCTGTCCGGCTTGAGGTCGAAGACCGCGTTGTGGGTGTAGGCCGTCTGCGTCAGGTATCCGCCGGTGGTGTGCAGGATGCCCTTCGGCTTACCGGTCGTGCCGCTGGTGTAGAGGATGTACAGCGGGTCCTCGGCGTCGTGGGGCTCGGCGGTGTGCTCCTCGCTCTGGCGCTCCACCACGTCGTGCCACCACACGTCCTTGTCGCCGGCGGCGACGTCCTGGCCGGTGCGGCGTACGACGAGGACGTGCTCGACCTGCGGGCACTCGGCGACGGCCTCGTCCACGGTCGGCTTGAGTGCTGACGGCTTGCCCCTGCGGTAGCCGCCGTCGGCCGTGATGACCAGCTTGGCGTCGGCGTCGTCGATCCGGCTCTTCAGCGCGGTGGCCGAGAACCCGCCGAACACCACCGAGTGGATCGCCCCGAGCCGGGCGCAGGCCAGCATGGCGATCGGCAGCTCGGGGATCATCGGCATGTAGATCGCGACCCGGTCGCCCTTGCGCACGCCCAGCTCCAGCAGGGCGTTCGTGGCCTTGTTCACCTCACGCTGGAGGTCGGCGTACGTGAGCGTGCGGGTGTCGCCCTCGGGCTCGCCCTCCCAGTGGTAGGCGACCTTCTCGCCGCGCCCCTCCTCCACATGGCGGTCGACGCAGTTGTAGGCGACGTTGAGCTCACCGCCGATGAACCACTTGGCGAACGGAGGATTCCACTCGAGCGTCGTGTCCCAGCGCTTGGTCCATGTCAGCCGGTCGGCCGCCTGCTCCCAGAAGGCCAGGCGGTCCGCGGTGGCCTCGGCGTACGCGGCCGAGGTCACGTTCGCGGCGGCCGCCAGCTCAGCCGGTGGCGCGAACCGGCGATTCTCCTTCAGCAGGTTGGACAGCGCCTGGGTCTCGTTACCAGCGGGCTCCGGGGCCACCTCATGCTCCTTCTATGGCCAGATTGGACAGGTTCGTGTCCCACTTCACCAGCTCACGGCCTCCGTACACAAGAGGTCTAGACAGGTCTGTACCGTGTGTACGGGCCGGGCGCGATCTTATCCAGGTGAATGACAAACGCTATTGAAACGTTGTCATCTCGAAATGGAGCTATGTCGTGCGGCGCGTTATGGGCGGATGATCGATAGTCGTACGCGGACAATCCTCCGGCGGGCGGGGGCCCAATTCCCCGGTTTCCCGGGCGCCGGGCATGAGCGCCGGCTCCGCCACTGACAGCCACCACCCGTGGCGGCCCGCCCGGTCCTACCCATGGGTAAGGTCGAGTCTCGTGAGTGACCCCTTGGCCGTGATCGCCCAGTTCCCCGGTGTGCAAGATGCGGTGGACGAGGCCCGCCGGGCGGTGGACCGGCTCTACCGCCACCGTGTACTGCGCCGCGCCAGCCCCGCCGTCTCCACGGAGTCGTCCCTGCGCGGGGCCCGCGCCTCGGCGGCCATCGAAGGCGTGGACGTGCCGCTCGACGCGCTGCGCCGCGACGAGACGCACGACCCGCTCGTCCAGGGGGCGCTGCGGGCCTCGGCCGAGATGGGACGCCTGGGCTCGACCTGGCGTTCCGCGCCCAGACAGGTGCTGGCCAGGCTGCACGCGGTGGCCGCGGCCGGCCTCGCGCCCCAGGACTCGCTCGGCCGCCCCCGCTCGCTCGACGAGGCCCCCGACCCCCTCTCCCTGGGCCCCGCGCCCTCCGCCGCGGACGCCGCGAGCCGCATGGAGGGCCTGCTCGGGCTGCTCGAACAGCCCACGAAGGCGCCCGCCGTGGTGCTGGCCGCCGTGGTGCACGCCGAGCTGGCGGTGCTGCGGCCGTTCGGCACGGCGGACGGGATCGTGGCCCGCTCGGCCGGGCGGCTGACGCTGGTGGAGTACGGGCTCGATCCGAAGTCGCTGGTGGCGGTGGAGGTGGGGCATCTGGAGCTGCCCTACGGGGAGGCGCTGCGGGCGTACCTGAGCGGGACGCCGGAGGGGGTGGCGGCCTGGGTACAACACTGTGCCTCTGCGGTAACCCTGGGAGTGCGCGAGACGACTGCGATCTGTGAGGCCATGCAGAGAGGCTGACCGGGCGCGGCTCGCCGGTGCGCTTGGGATTGGGCGCTTGGGAGCGTTTGGGAGCGCTTGAGAGCTTGGACGCTTGGGCCTGAAGCCGGGCCTAAAGGAAGAAATCTGACACAGCTGACGGCGTCTCAGTCATGAGACGCCGTCTGCAGTGCATCACACCGGGTTACCAAGCGTGCACCTTCATCCGTCGGAGCGGGTCAAGCCCGTCACGACGCGCCTCCCGCGGCTGGTCGCGCGTGGGTGCCCGGCTGATGCACCCGGACATGTAGTCCGGTGACACCTTTCTACGTCGGATTCGCCCTGATGGGAACCCCTCGGGTCAAGACCTTTACCCGCCTAGGGGCTCTCGCCTCCTGGGCGGGGGTCGAAGGCGCTCACGGGGGTCGGTTATCAAGCCGTGACGATCACTCTCCGTGACCGTCTTTATGTGATCGTTATGGCGTTACGAAAAAACTTGGCGAAAATACGAGATTGCTCCTCGACGAAACTTGAGTGGATCGGGCAGCATACGGGGGTATCGCCAGAAACTGGAGCGAGGGTGCGGGGGATACCTTTGCGAGTCCCTTGCCAGGCTCCGGTGTAGTGATGAAAGCTTTCTTCTGAAACGGGACCGGCTCTACCCCCCCGGAGCCGGACCGATCAGGCGACCCCCGCTCTCCCCCCCGGCGGGGGTCGCCCCTTTTCCCCACCGTCCGCCCGCCTCGGCCCTGCCCTTCTCGGGCTGCTTCCCGCGGTCTGCGGTCTGCTCCCTGAGGTCTGCTTCTCCCTGAGATTCGCTTCGTACGGCCTGCTGCCTACGGGCCTGCTTGCTTACGGGCCTGCTTGCTTACGGGCCTGCTTGCTTACGGGCCTGCATGCCTACGGGCCTGCGGTCTGCCCCATGCCTTCTACGGCCTGCCTCTGCGGTCTATGTGGCCTGCCCTCTGCGGCCTGCTCCTACGGGTCTGCGGTCTGCTTTCTCCGGCCCGCTTTCTCCTACTTGGTCACTGCGGCTTACTCCCTGCGGCTAGCGACCTGCTCCTACTCCTGCTTCCTGCGGTCGTACATGTAGCCCCGACCGCCGCCCTCCGGCGCGCCTGCCCGCGCGATCATCCGGGCGCGGTCTCCTGACCTCCTCGCCACGCTGCCGTCACCGTCTCCCACAAGGAGCGTCCACTTCCAGCACGGTCGTGCCCGTGGCCTTCCACGCCTCCCTCGGGATCGACTGGGCGCCCCCACCCGAGCCATGCCTCGGGGAGCACCGCGCGCCAGCCCAGACAGATGCGGCACCGTCGCTCAGCACAAGTGCCGCACTACTAGCTCAGGCATGCCGCACCGCCCGCGCCGATTCGCACGTCGTCCTGAGCCGCTTTCCACGCACGATCACCTTCACCC
>NZ_BAAAMU010000029.1:0-37973 GCF_039529435.1 Nonomuraea maheshkhaliensis | reverse complement strand
ACGCCGCCACCTTCACCCACGCCGCCACCTTCACCCACGCCGCCACCTTCACCCACGCCGCCACCTTCACCCATGTGCGGCCACCCTCACCCCTGCCGCCCGTTATCCACAGCCCCCACTACCCACCCACCCGTTAATCCCCAGAACCGCGTTCGGAGCCCCTCCACCTCCCGCCCCTCCACCAGAGTTGCCCTCCCGACCTCGCCCCACCACCACCCACTTACCGATGCACCCACCGACGCACCGACGCACCGACGCACCGACGCACCGGTGCACCGGTGCACCGATCGACCGACTCACCCCCTTTCCGGCTGGGAGGCCTGACCATGAATCGCCCATTGGTCATCACCGAAGACCATGCCCTGCTCGACGACCTCGTCCGCATAGCCGCCGCGGCCGGGGCCCAGCTCGACGTGGCACACGTCCCCGCCCACGCCCGCCCCTTCTGGAACCTGGCCCCACTCGTCGCCATCGGCGCCGACCAGGCGGACGCGGTGGCCACGACCTCACCCCCAGCCCGAGACCAGGTCCTCCTCGTCACCCGAGATCCGGAAGACCAGGACAGCTGGCGAAAATGCGTGACGGTAGGCGCTCAATCCGTCGTCACCCTCCCGGCCGACGAACGCCGCCTCGTCGACCTGTTCGCGGACGCCATGGAACCCGACCCCCGCTCAGGGTCCGTGATCTGCGTGATCGGCGGCAGGGGCGGAGCCGGCGCCAGCGTGCTCGCGGCCTGCCTGGCCCTGAGAGCGTCGGCCGACCACCTCCGTACCCTCCTCGTGGACGCCGACCGCCTGGGCGGAGGCATAGACGCCCTGCTGGGTCACGAGGAGGCGCCGGGCGCCCGCTGGGGAGACCTGGTGGCCAGAGAAGGCCGGATCAATTCCAGCGCGTTGCAGGCGGCGCTCCCCGCGTTCGGCGACCTGGCCGTGCTGTCCTTCCACAGGGGCGAGGTGCCGGCGATCCCGGCCCAAGCCATGCGCTCGGTCCTCGAAGCGGGCAGACGGGGCTTCGACCTCGTCGTGGTAGACCTGCCCAGACACCTCGACCCGGCCGCCATCGAAGCCCTGACGAGGGCGAAGACCACGTTGACGGTGGCCACGGCCGACGTGCGCGGCGTCCTGTCGACGGTCCAGATCCTGTCCGAGGTACGCAAGCACACCGCCGATGTCCGCGCGATCCTGCGCCCGGGCGTCGTCGACGACGAGACGGTCATGATCTCTCTGGGCATCCCGTCCGCCGGCACCCTCCCCGACCAGCCCAGGCTCACCGCCACCCTCAACCGGGGCGAACTCCCCAGACTGGGCCCCCGCACCGTACTCGGCGCCCTGTGCGCCTCCCTCCTGCGCGACCTGCTCCCGACGCCATGACGACGCCCGGCACCCTCCGCACCCGGCAGGCTCCCCCACCCTCCGACGGCGTGGTCTCACCAGACCTGGTCGAAGCCGTCCGCATCCGCCTGGCCCGTACCGGCGTGGAGCCCAGCGCCGCCCAGGTGGCCGTGGCTCTGCGAGCCGAGAAGTCGGTGTACGGCGACGCGGAGATCCTCGCCGTGGCCCGGGCCCTCTGCGCCGATCTGATCGGCGCGGGGCCGCTGGAGCCCCTCCTGGCCCGGCCCGATGTGACGGACGTCCTGGTCAACGGCCCCCGGGAGGTGTGGATCGACGACGGCATCGGCCTGCGCCGCACCTCCGTCACCTTCGCCGACGACGGAGCCGTCCGCAGGCTGGCACAACGCCTCGCGACCGCCGCGGGCAGACGCCTGGACGACGCCTCCCCTTACGTGGACGCGCGCCTTCCAGGAGGCGTACGCCTGCACGCCGTACTCCCACCCGTAGCCTCCGGCGGCACCTGCGTCTCCCTGCGCCTGCCCCCACGCCGCACCTTCACCCTGACGGATTTGGTCGCCGCCGGCACGATCGCCCCAGCCGCGATCCCGGTGCTCACGGCCATGGTCACAGCCCGGCTGGCCTTCCTGGTGAGCGGCGGCACCGGCACAGGAAAAACCACTTTGCTGTCCGCCCTGCTCTCCCTCGCCGACCCAGGCGAGCGCCTCCTCCTGGTGGAGGACTCAGCCGAACTCCGCCCCCTCCACCCACACGTCGTCCGCCTGGAAACCCGCCCAGCCAACCTGGAGGGCGCGGGCGGGGTGGAGCTGCGTGATCTCGTACGCCAAGCACTCCGCATGCGCCCCGACCGCCTGGTGGTCGGGGAGGTGAGAGGCGCCGAGGTAGTGGATCTACTGGCCGCCCTCAACACCGGACACGAGGGCGGCTGCGGCACCCTCCACGCTAACGCAGCCGCCGACGTACCCCCACGCCTGGAAGCCCTGGGATGCGCGGCGGGCCTGACCAGAGAAGCCGTACACAGCCAGCTCGCAGCGGCCCTGGACGCGGTCATCCACCTCACCCGCAACCGCTCAGACGGCCGCCGACGCATCGCGGAGATCTGCCTCCTCTCCAGAACACCCTCGGGCCTCGTCGAGTCGATCCCAGCCCTGACCTTCACCCCCACAGGCCACCCACACCCCGGCCCCGCCTACGAACACCTAACAACCCCAACCCACCGCCCAAACCCCCCGCCCACACCCACCCGACCCAACCCAACGCCGCTCAACCCCTCACCCCGTTCACCCTCGCCCAGCTCCTCACCCCGCTCATCCCGGCCCAGTTCCTCGACCCGCCCCACCTCCACCCAGCCCTTCGACCCGCCCCACCTCCGCCCAACTCCTCGACCCGCCTCAGCTCCGCCCAACTCCTCGATTCGCCCCGACAGTTCTTCACCCCGGCCCAACTCAGCAACTCCACCGAGCCCCAGCCCCACCACCAGCCGTCCGAAGCCCAGCCACGAAGCCCAGCCACGAAGCCCAGCCACGAAGCCCAGCCACGAAGCCCAGCCATGAACCTCAGCCCCGCACTCGACCTAGAACTCCGACGGCGCCCAAAACCCAGCCCCCGACTTAGCGTCGCACCCGGCGTAGCGTCGCGCTCTGCATAGCGTCCGACGGCGACCTTCGGCCCAGCGCCCACCACATTGCGAAGCGAACCCTCATGACCAGCGCATTCCTAGCCGCACTGTCCACAGCCTGCGCCATCTGGCTGTGGACAGGCCCCACCGTGGCCACCACCCGCCTGAGCAGACTCCTGAGGCCCTCACACGACCCCAACTCGCCGCGCAACCAATCCAAGCTCCTCACCCGTCCCAGCCCCGCCCGCCGAGCCGAAGCCTGGCGACGAGCCTCGATCGAGCTGTGCCAGTCCATGTCGGCGGAGCTCTCCGCCGGCCGTACTCCGAGCGAAGCCCTCACCAGAGCCGTCACGGCGGTGGAGTTCCCCGAGCCCGACCTCCTCCGCCCGATCATCGCCGCAGCCAGGGACGGCGGCGACGTACCAGCAGCCCTGACCTCCTCAGCCCCACCCCAGGGAGGCGAGGGCCTACGTCAACTGGCCGCCTGCTGGGAAGTCGGCACCACGGTCGGCGCCAGCATGGCCTCCTTGGTCGACCGGGTGGCGCACACGTTACGAGCGGCCCAAGCCCACCGCCAGGACGTCGCCGCACAACTGGCAGGCCCACGCACCACAGCCAGAATGCTGGCCCTGCTCCCAGCCCTCGGCCTCCTCATGGCAGGAGCCCTGAACATGCACCCCCTGGACTTCCTGTTCGGCAGCATCCCGGGCTTCATGTGCCTGATCGCGGGCATCGCCCTCGACGCCTGCGGCCTGTGGTGGACCAACCGCATGGCCACCCAATCCCAAGCCTGACCTCACCTCAGCCGTCCTCTGCTCGAACCACGTCCGCCCAGGCCGTGCTGGCTCCCCCTCCACCCACCCCGCACTGGCTGGTGCATCTCCACCTCACCCACAAGAACACGAACGCAAGCCTCCACCACGGCCCGACAACGAAGGCGCCGAGTCCACGATGATCCAACTGCTGTCCGCTCTGTGCGCCGGAATGGCCGCCTGGCTGTGGTTCTCCTCGAAGATCCCCACAGAACGCCTTGCCCGCCTACACCCACAGACCGATGCACCCCGCACCCCCACCACACCCCATCCCCAACATCCCCAAAGCCCTATAAGCCAGTCCAACCACCACTCCCCAGATGGCAACCAGCCCCCTCCGTGGCTCACCACCCAAGATCCACGCCGCCGTCCGAGCCGCAAAACCCTCGTCATGGCCACCTGCACGGGCCTGATCTCCGGGCTCCTGATCGGCGGCTACACCGGCCTGATAAACGCCATACTCATCACCCCGGCAACGGCACTCATCCTCCACAGAAAGGAACCCCAGCGAAGCCACCACGACCGCCGCCGCATCACCACAGACCTGCCCTTCGCCGCAGACCTGATGACCGCCTGCCTCCGAGCGGGCCGCCCCGTGAGCGCCGCCACCGAAATCACCGCCACCGCGATAGGCGGTCCTTTGGGCGATCGCCTGACCTGGGTGAGCAGCCAACTACGTCTAGGAGCCGACCCCGAACCAACCTGGGCCGCCCTGGCCGCAGATCCCGCCATGGGCCAACTGTCCCGGGCCATGAGCCGAGCAGCTCAGACCGGCGCCCCCGTAGCGGACGTCCTGACCCGCCTGGCAGACGATGCCAGGGAGGCAGCGAGAGCCACGTCCGTCGCCGCAGCAAGAAGCGTGGGCGTGAAAGCAGTAGCCCCTTTGGGCCTGTGCTTCCTCCCCGCATTCGTCCTACTCGGCATCGTCCCGGTCATAGCCGGCTTGGCCTTTACCATCACCCTCCCATAACGCCCCCACCCGAACCCCGAATCTGCGGCCCCGAACCCGACCCGCGAAACCCCGAACCCGCGAATGACGAAGGGCGCGGCTCTTCCTCAGCAGTGGCAGAGTTCGAACCGGGCGCACCCAGAGCGCGAGCCACACACAAATCCTTTGAGGCCATAACCGAGCGCCGACTACGTTGATCCGACATGGGTCGAAGCCGTCCTCCCCGCCGTCTCGTCGTCGGATCGCTCACCTACCACTGGAGAGCAGGTCACCGTCACGAGCGTTACCAGGCCGAGGCAGATCTCCCACGGTGCGACGACTGCCGGGAGGTTCTGAGTCTCCGGCAGGCGGGGGCCCGGGGCCGGTTGGTCATCGTCTTCCGTGAAGGGCCCGGCCGTCTGGTCAACGACGGCATGTTCCACGACGGCGGAGTGCTACGAACCAGCGACCACGCCTACCTCAACCTGCACCGCCCAGGGGTCGTCCGTGCCTTGCTGGACGAAGCCCTGGAGCGCGGCCACGACTTCACAACTGCCGAGACAACCGAAATCGACGGGTGGGAACTCATCGACGGCGCACTGGGACGCCTGTGTCCACCCACTGCACGAGCCGACTCCGAAGTGCGGTGAGATCCCCGTCCTCCAGCCCGTGCGCACGCAGATGAGCTTCAACATCCAACCCATCCAGCGCGCCCAGTAGAGCAGCCCGAGCGGTCGTGTTCTTACTCGCGAGGATGCCGCGAATCTCCTCGGTCTGGTCATCAATACCGAGCGCCTCGAACAGCGGAGGCAACCGCTCAGTGCTCAGCTCGTAATCCGCCGCGATATCCGCAGGCGCCACCCCGGCCAGAGCCAGCAACAACATCACGACAAGCCCGGTGCGATCACGCCCAAGCCCGCAGTGAACGAGCACTCCTCCCGGCCGCGCACGAGCAACGGCCGCGACGGCCGCCGCGCACTGCCGCGCCTTCCGCTCGATGAAGACCCGGTAGTAGAGCGGCGAACCATCGAGCCGGTTGTCCCACAGGTAGTTCCAGAACGCAGCGTCCGCGGCATCATCCAGCGGTACGCGCACAGTGGTCAGGCCGGCCGGCCGATCCCACTGATCCTCCCGGCGTTCGTCGTCATTACGCAGATCGACCACGGTCCGAACCCCGTGTCCGACGAGCGCCGACCACCCCTCTGAAGTCAGCCTTTCCGGATTGTCCGAACGAACTACGGCCCCACCACGAATCGCGCCGCCTCCGGCCACCGGTATGCCGCCGAGATCCCGCACGTTGAAGCATCCCTCCCAATCGAGATGCCGTACAACGTTCACAGAGCCCTCACCTGCAGAAACCACACCCACCTCGGGCATATGCGTGGATTCGTTCATGCATCTTCAGACGCGCCTCCGCAGACCTTTGTTGTCTCGCGTCGATCAATGAGGACTGTCCGCCAGACGCGGTGTCCGCTAGATGCGGTGACCGCCAGACGCGGGGATGCCAGCCCCCAGGCTGGGGTGCTTCGGCTCCCAGCCGAGCGCCTGCCGGGTGTGGGCGCTCGCCGCACCCGCCCCGTTATCCACAGCCGAGCACTCCAACGCCGCACTTATCCCCAGAACGCCGCTCGGCTGCCCAGCTCCACCCCCGCCTCAGCGATTCTTGGGCTCCCGCCGGGCAATCCACCGGCCCTCGACACCTGGAGGCAAGATGCGCAGTCCCGCCACCACGTCAGACAACATCGAAGCCACGCCAGACCACGCCTACCTGACCAAGCCCGCTCATCCACGCGGTCACTTCATCCGCAGCCCGACAGCCACCCCGTCTTCGCGCCCCAACTCGAAGCCCGCAGCGACACGCCCCCAAACACCCAGCCTCATCACCAAGGCCCACAAACCCCACACAGCCCCACAAGCCGCCACCGTCCAAACCTCAGCGCAAGTGCGCCCCTCAGCCCAAACGCACAGGCCATCCCAGACACGCAGGTCAGCTTCCGCCCGACAGCAAGCCCTGGTCTCAACTCAAGCCTCGACCGCAGCCTCGACCCAAGCCCTCACCCCAGCGTCAGCCCAAGCCTCAACTGATGCGCCAGCAAAGACACCGACCCGGGCGTCCGCTCAAACGTCGACTTCAACGTCAGCCCAAGCTGCCATCTCACCATCAGCTCAAGTGACACCTACAGCGCCGGCTCAGGCGTTCGCTCGCGCGTCGAATCGAGCGTCCACGCAAGCTGCTCCCATCCAAGCGTCAGCGTCAGTCCCTGCGCCCGCGTCAGCCTCAACCCACAGCCCCGTGCCCAACCGGCCCGCCGCCCGAATCACATGGCCGCGTTTCAGCAAGTGGGTCCACTACGCGGCGGTCAATCGAGAGCGCGGCATGTCCACCGCCGAGTACGCGGTCGGAACCATCGCAGCCTGCGCTTTCGCCGCACTCCTCTTCAAAGTCGTAAGTAGCCCCGAAGTTCAGGAAATGCTGACAGCCCTCATCAACCGAGCACTTAACACCACCAAGGGATGACACCCCGCAACCCGGGGACCTCCATGAGCGCCAAGCGGACGGCATCGCGCGGCTCGGTCACGGCCGAGACCGCCGCGATGCTGCCCGCGCTCATGGTCGTCCTGGCGGCCGCGCTGTGGGCCATTCAGACGGTCAGCGTCCAACTCGAATGCGTGGACGCGGCCCGCGCCGCCGCCCGAGCCGCAGCCAGGGGCGAGCCGCTGGACCAGGTCCACGACTTCGCCCGAGCAGTCACGAGCCCGAAGGCGCAAGTGGTCATCACTCGCGACACGGAGTTCACGAAAGTGCAGATCACCGTAGAAGTGCGTCCTTCCTGGGCCCAGTCCCTCCCGGCGGTCAACGTCTCGGCCACAGCCACAGCGAGGACCGAGCCCTGGCCCGACAAGGGCGATGCTCCCGACCAATCGGCCTCAACGTCCATCCTCGACTGACAGGAGCTGTCCCAGCATGCAGTACGAACGCGGCTCGGCCACCCTCTGGGGCGTGGCGCTCATGGGCCTGCTGATGGCGATCGGCACGGCGTTCGCGACCGTGGGTTCCGTGCGCGTCGCCCGCCATCACGTCAACGGCGCGGCCGACCTCAGCGCCCTGGCCGCCGCCAAGCTGGCGTTGACCGATCCAGAGGGTGCCTGCGACAGAGCTTCCGCAGTGGCCGCCCAGAACGACGTCGAGCTGACGCGATGCGTGGTCAACGACGACTTCGCCGACGTCTGGACCGCGCTCCCGATCTCGCTCCCGTTATTAGGCACCCGCACCCTGACGGGCAGATCCCGTGCCGGCCCGGCAGACCCCACCCCTGGGCGAACCCTTACCGTTCACGGACAAGCTGAGCACCCGTGACGGTGAGCGCTCATCGGCAGAACATGCCCGGTGCGATGCCCGGGCCCTCGCACCACGACAGGACGTGCGTGATGTGCTCGGTACCGGGTCTGTGCGGATATGACTGCTTGGGCGGCCAGGTGATCCGTGCGGTTATGGACGTGCCGGGTGATGCGCAGAGGAGATGTTGATTGCGGCGCCACCCGGTGGCCGATCAATCGGCCGGCCCGCACCGCCAATCGGTCGGCCCTCACCACACCGCCAATCGGTCGGTCCCCACCGCGTCGCACGGTCAAACTCGGCGTCCTGGCCGCCCTCGCTCAGCGCATCGTGGTCCGCTGTCACACCAATGACGTGACCTGCGAAGAGGGCGTGGATTGCCTCAGTCGCCACCTTGCCCTGGCCGGCCGCACCTGATCTGCTCCTCACCCAGCACGGCGTACACCGCCCCGACTTCGCGGGTACCTGGCCGAGCGGCTACGACGAGGCTGGCGAGCCCTACGCCTCCGCCTGGCAGGTCGGGTCGGGCGCAGGTGGGTCGGGTCGTGTGCTGTCGGGTCAGGTCGGGTCGGGCGCGGACGGCCGGCCGGGTTGTGGCGGGTCGCATGCCCAGAAACCCGCCCCATGCTTTGTGACGGTTGGGGCTTGCGGGGCTAGGTCGCAATCGAGTCACGACTTCTTGGACGTGGTGTCCAAGAGTTGGTCATGTCCCGTAAGGTTCCGCTTACCCTCGGTCCATGCCGTATGTGACAGGGAGTCTGGGAGAGCAGGAACGCAGTCGCTAAGGTGCGGGTCCAGGGACGGTCGGTGACCGTATCGGCCGGCGCACACTGCACTTCCGGTCGTCGCGTGAACGCCCCGAGGGTGCTCAGGCGGCGCGAGGCTCTCGTTGGAGGAAGCGTCGTGACGGTAGTCGGCAGAATGGTGGCCGCGGGGACGATTGCGGCCGGATTCCTCGCCTTGTGCGGACCCGCCCATGCGGCCGTTGCGACAGGACAAACGGGTTATACGGGGCATGGTGCGACCGCGGGTTGGGCGCAGTCAGAGTGGAGAGCCGGTCCTTCCGGCATGGCCGGCTCGACCCGGCGGGCTGACTCGGCCTGGCGGGCCGACTCTGCGGGGCAGATCACCTCGCCGTCTGACGGCCAGGTGGTTTCTAGCTCTTCTGTCACGGTTTCGGCGCGTACGGGGCTGATGCAGCTGACCGTAGGGCTGTACGTGGAAGGGCCCTCCACGCCCAGTCAGAAGGTCGCCTCCGGCGGAGCCAACCAGACGATCTCCGGGACGTTCGAGGCCGGCGATGCCCCCAACGGCTCGTTCACCGTGATCCTCAAGGGAGAGATCACCGGGACCAGATACGCGAGCAGCACGTTCAAGCTGCGCCGGCCCGCGGAGGCGCCGGGGAACGTGCAGGCGAGCAAGCAGGGGGCCGAGAAGGTCGCCGTGACCTGGAGCAAGGGATCCGAGCCCGACCTCCAGTCCTACGAGGTCTCCAACACGCAGTCCGGCGTCGTCGGGAGGCTGCCTGCCGACAGCGCGTGCTCCGGTTCCTCGTGCAAGGCGGTGCTCGCCGTGCCGCCCAAGGCGGCGGGGCAGAGGGTGGGCTTCACGGTGAAGGCCTTCCGGGGGGACGGCGACGGCGGGTCGATCGCCTCGGACGACTCGGCGGCGGCGTACATCGCCTTCCCCGCCGCACCGTCCGCCCAGCCGACGAAGAAGAAGACGACGACCGACGGGCGGCAGACGACGAGGAGCAGAGACCCCAGGGGCGTCGAAGCGCTGCCCACTCTGCCCGCCAGGAGGCAGGCCGTTCCGTCGGCCAAACCGACGACCCGTAAGCCGGCGACGACGAAGCTTCCCGGCATCCCCGACGCCGATCCGAGCGGGAATCTGCCGATCCCCGACGCAGACCAGCAGGGCGAGAACGGTGGGCTGGTTCCGGCGGACGCGAAGGGCGGCGACGAATCGGCTCCGGTGCAGAGCGACGGCGTGAAGGCCCAGTCGAGCGAGTCGCCGATCGGGAACATCGGGCAGTACGGACTGTACGTGGCGGGAGGAATCGTCCTGCTTCTGCTCGGCGCCCATGCGGGTGCGTGGGCGCGGCGGCGCGCGCTCGCCGCCGAAGGAGGCGGTTCTACTCGTCCACCTGCGGCCGCTGTCCGGACGAGCGCACCGACCGGCGTGGTGCCGCCGGCCGCCCAGGTCGTCACCGGGGCGGAGGGTGCTCAGGCGGATGGCGATCCATCGCCGGCGGCGTCCGTGCGGCGCCGGCCCGCGGTCATTCTGGCGGTGGCCAGGACCCGCGTTCCCGAGGCGGCTCCGTCCCGCACCGCACGACCGGACCTCGACCCGGACGCCGGCCTCGGTGTGAAGAAGTCTCTGTCGGCGTCGGGCATGCAATCGCCGCAGGACGCTGGGGGACGGCAGCAGGCGGTGGCCGGTGAGCTGCCGTGGGAGATGCATGAGCGTCAACTGGATGACGCCGATGGGTCCCCCTCGGAGGACCGAGGGCACGAGGGGGAATCGGTCGATCGTTCGTCCTCCGGGGCTCGTGGGCTGGGGGAGGAAACGGCTGGGCGATTGTCGGCCGACGCTCGTAGGCGAAAGGAAGGGGCGGCTGATCGGCCGTCGTCCGATGCTCGTGGGCATGAGCAGGGGGCCGTGGGTCGGTCGCCGGCCAACGCTCCTGGGCGGGAGCGGGAAGCGGCTGGTGAGGTGCGTCCCGGGGCGACTGGGCGGTCGGCGAGGACCGTCGGTGAGCCGCCGTACAGCGTTCGGAAGCAGCGTCTGTCATCGGGCGCCGAGCAGTCGTCGCGTGGCGAGGAGTCTGCGCGGTCGTCGTTCGGTGAGGGGGCGGGGCGGTCGCGGGTTGCGGGGGCGCCGTCGGATGGTGCTCGTCGGTCGGCTCATCTCGCTGACTCGGGGTTCTACCTGCCCGGGCCGTCGGCGCGGGCCGCGGCTCCGTCGCCGTATGTGGCCGGGGCGTTCTCGGTGCACGTCGATGTGGAGCACGTACGGACGAAGGACGTGGATCACTTACGGACGCGGGACGGGGTGCGGGGAGGGCAGGAGGCGCAGGGGGTGGCGGTGCGGCTTGCGCTTCCTCGGTCGGCGGTGACGGAGGTGTCCGAGCCGGCCGCGGCGGCGCTTCCCGCGCGTCTTGAGGAGCGGTGGGACGACTACCTGCCGCCCTCGCCCAGGTCCATGGAGGACAGCGGGTTCTGGGAGCGTCCGCAGCCAGGGGCGGCTGATTTCTGGGCGGCCGATGATGATGCGGTTGAAGGTGACGATAGGGACGGGTCGCGGAGTTTCGTGGGACGTCGGCATGTAGGGGGCGAGAGTTAACGGGTTTGCCGGTGCGTGGAGGTGTTGGTCAGATCGAGGGGCGTTCGAGGGTAGGTGTGGGCTTCCTTCCTCCTTCGCTCTGAAGTCCCCGAGATCCGGCAGGTGGCGGTTGCCGGCGACTTGGAAAGCGATCTGCTCTTGTTGGTGTGTTTGGTGCGGCATCCCTTGTCGGGGTGCGTTGTCGCGGTTTGTGGTTCATCGAGGGGTGAGGAGGGTGTCGAGGAGGCGGACGGCGCCGCGCTTGTGCAGGGGTTCGTTGCCGTTGCCGCACTTCGGGGACTGGATGCAGGACGGGCAGCCCCGTTCGCACTCGCAGGACAGGATCGCCTCGCGCGTGGCCGTCAGCCAGTCCGTGGCGCGGGCGTAGCCGCGTTCGGCGAAGCCGGCGCCGCCCTCGTGGCCGTCGTACACGAAGACGGTGAGCAGGCCCGTGTCGGCGTGCAGTTCGGTGGAGACGCCGCCGATGTCCCAGCGGTCGCAGGTGGCGAAGAGCGGGAGCAGGCCGATGGAGGCGTGCTCGGCCGCGTGGGCCGCCCCGCCGAGGTCGATGCCGGCTTCGGCGAGTGGGGCCACCGCGGAGGCGGGGAGTGTCCACCAGACCGCTCGCGTGCGGAGGGTGCGCGGCGGCAGGTCCAGAGGCTCGTCGCCGAGCATCTCGCCCGACTGGAGGCGTCGTTTGAGGTAGGAGACCACTTGGCGGGTCACCTCGACCTCGCCGAAGTGCAGGGTGCCGGAGCCGAGAGCGGTGGAGCGTTCTGTGGCGAGGATGGAGATGTCGGTGATGTCGCGGGCGAACGTCGTGTAGTCGGGATTCGCGCTGGAGACCAGGGCCACGCCGGCCTCCAGGTCCAGGAGCTCCACCAGGAATGTTTCGCCCTGGTGGAGATAGATCGCGCCGGTGTGGACCGTCGTGTGCGCCGAAGGCTCGTCCACACTGCCCAGGAGGCGGCCTGTGGACGACTCCACGACCTGGATGGGGGCGCCCCCGCCGCCGCGGATGTCGGCGAGGTCGGTGGCGCGCTCGCGCCTGGTCCAGAACCAGCCCGCCGGACGCTTCCTGAGCAGGTTCTGCGCTACCAGGTCCTCGAGCACGTCGGACGTGGTCGGGCCGAAGATCGGCAGGTCGTCCTCGGTCAGCGGGATCTCGGCGGCGGCGGCGCAGAGATGCGGGCCCAGGACGTACGGATTGCCCGGGTCGAGGACGATCGCTTCCACGGGCTGGCCGAACAGGGCCTGGGGGTGGTGCACGAGGTAGGTGTCCAGCGGGTCGTCCCTGGCGATCAGTACGGCGAGGGCGTCCTGCCCGTCGCGGCCCGCTCGGCCCGCCTGCTGCCAGAGGGAGGCCCGGGTGCCCGGCCAGCCTGCGATCAGGACGGCGTCGAGACCTGAGACGTCTACGCCGAGTTCGAGGGCGTTCGTGGTGGCCAGGCCCATGATGGTGCCCGCGCGCAGGGCCTTCTCCAGGAGGCGGCGGTCTTCGGCGAGGTAGCCGGCTCGGTAGGCGGCGATCTTGCTGGGGAGGTCGGACAGGTCGGAGGAGTCGAGGTTGGAGCCGTGGTGTGGAGCGTCGGGGATTGCCCAGGTCAGGGGACTTTGCGGGGCAATGGGATCTTGCTGTCCCCGCTGCGCTTGCTGTCCTCGCCGGAGAGGGGAGTCGGTTGTGTGCGCGGTCTGGTGTGAGGTGGGGTCGGGTGCCTGCGTAGAGGTGGTGTGGGGGTTGGGGGCGTGCGTGGCGGGGGCAGCGGCGTGGGTGTTCGTGGACGTGGGGGCGTTTGTTGGTGTTGGGAGGAGAGTGGGCGGGGTGTGCTGGGCGGTGGGGGTTGGGGTGGGGAAGGGTGGGGAGATGGAGAAGGCTACGTCGGCGAGTTTGGCGCGGGCGGACAAGGCGACCGTTTCGGCTCCTCGGCGGGAGCGGATGAAGGCGAGCGTGCGTACGTCGGCGAGGACGAGGTCCGCCAGGAGGTCGGCCGCCTCGGCCGTGGCCGTACGGCGCACAGGGGCCCCTCCCTCGCCCCGTAGCTCCGTCAGAGGCGGCTCCCACAGCGCGATGGTGGTCGACCCCTTGGGCGAGGCGTCCACCGTCACCTCGTCCATCTCAAGCCCCGTCAGCCTCATCGCGAACGCCCCGGGCTCGCTCGCCGTCGCGGAGGCGAGCAGGAACGTCGGGCGGGAGTTGTAGCGGGCGCAGGCGCGGCGCAGGCGGCGCAGGATCTGGGCCACGTGCGAGCCGAAGACGCCGCGGTAGCCGTGGCACTCGTCCACGACCACCATGCGCAGCCGGCGGAGGAACGACGACCACTGCGCGTGGCGGGGCAGGATGCTGCGGTGCAGCATGTCGGGATTTGTTAGGACGTAGTTGGCGTGCTGGCGTACCCAGGTGCGTTCCTCGAACGGCGTGTCGCCGTCGAAGCAGGCCGCTCGTAGCTGGGTGATGCGCAGTTCGCGCAGGCCGCGGAGCTGGTCGGCGGCCAGGGCCTTGGTCGGCGTCAGGTAGAGGACGGTGCCGCCGTCGAGGCACGAGGCGACCGCCGGAGTGAGGTACGCCAGGGATTTTCCCGATGCCGTGCCCGTGGAGATGATCACGTTTCGGCCACGGAATGCCAGGTCGGCCGCTTCGTACTGGTGAGGCCAGAGTCCTGTCACCCCGCGGTTCGCCAAGCGCGTAACAAGTACTTCAGGCGTCCAATCAGGCCATTGGACTTGACCCGCCTGACGTGCTGGAACATGCTCCACATGGGTGACACGCTCGTGACGTGCGGGAACGCCGAGCAGGTGCTGGAGGAGTGGACCTGCCTGTTGTGGGGAGGATCCGGAGGAAGTCACTGTTTCCAGTCTCGCATCGGTGGGCAGAGTCGCCGGGAATCGTGATTTCGTATAGACACAAGCCAGGCGCGTGGTTGAATGCCGCGCGTCGGGGTCGGACAGTCTGGGGCCACGCTCCAGACTGCCAGGCCCGCAAGAGTACTTTCGCAGGCGAGGCGCTGGAGGATCTGTGGATCTGAAGTTGGATCACCGCACCGAAGATCGACTCACCATCGTGGAGGTCGAGGGTGAGATCGATGTCTACACGGCGCCGAGATTGCGTGAGCTTCTCATCGACCTGGTCAACAAGGGCAACTTCCACCTTCTTGTGAACATGGAGAAGGTCGACTTCCTCGACTCCACGGGCCTCGGGGTCCTGGTCGGGGGGCTCAAGCGGGTTCGTGCGCACGACGGCTCCCTGGAGCTGGTCTGCACGCAGGAGCGCATCCTCAAGATCTTCCGGATCACCGGTCTGACCAAGGTCTTCGGGATCTACGCTTCGGTCGACGAGGCCAAGGAAGCTCACGGCAAAGACAAGTAGCATGGCTACCGTCGAGCTGACGTTCAGCGCCCTTCCCGCCCATGTGCGGACCGCCCGGCTGGTCGCCACGGCGATCGCCCGGCGCACCGGCGTGGAGGAATCCCTGCTGGACGAAGTCAGGCTCGCTGTGGGGGAGGCGTGTTCCCGGGCAGTCGAGGCGCATCGAGCGCACTGTCCGGGCGAGCCCATCCGCATCGAGCTACGTGACGACTCCGGGCGGTTCGAGGTCACGGTCAGTGACTCGGCCCCCAGCGATGAGATCAAGCAGGAACAGCCCCTCGACCTCGGCATGCTCTCCGACTCCTTCATGTCGAACTTCGGCATCGCGGTCATCGAGGGTCTGGCTGATGACGTCGAGGTGTTCCCCAGCCCCAAGGGGACGAACATCCGGATGAGCTGGCCGGCGGCCGTCGGCGTCTGACGGCGGCGTGCGATCGGCCGGGTCGGTTTGGGTCGGTCGGGCCAGGCGGCTGTCAGGTCGTTCGGCCGTTCGGTGGTTCTCGGGCGGTTTCGGGTGGCCTGGTGGGGTTCCCTCGGTGTTCCACAGCCCCGTCTCGCGTGGCCGACCGGTGTCGTTGAATGTCGCGGGCTTGGGCGAGGTCGAGAGGCTGAATGAGCGAGAGTCTGGGCGGGGAAGGGCACGGTGACCCTGCCGTATGGGCCGGTGCAGGGCCTCGGCGGGAGGTGCCGGTCTCGGGTGGTGGCGAGCGCCTGGTACGGGGCTGCGCACGGCTATGGGTGGAGGCGGCCTGTTCAGGGCTGGGTGGAGCAGCGTGGATATACGCCCGTTCAGGGGTGAGCGGGCTCCAGAACTCGTGCTCGTGCGGGAGTGAGCGGGCTCCAAAGCTCGTGCGGGGGTGACGCGGGGTCGCACTGAGCTTCCACCTGTGCGAGTGAGCGGGGCTGCAGGGAGCCTCCGCGTGTACGGGATGAGCAGGGTTGTAGGGAGCCTCCGCGTGTACGGGGTGAGCAGGGTTGTAGGGAGCCTCCGCGTGTACGGGGTGAGCTGGCATGGCTTGCGGAGACGCTCGTACGGGGACGAGGGGATGCGTGCCTGTACGGGTGGGCCAGCCGCGAAGGACGCAGGCGGTTCCTGTGCGGCCGGCCGTGAGCCCCTCATGACGTCTGGAACTCGGACGCGTTCTCCTTGGTCGCCACCTTCACCGGCACCGCCACCGCCTTCTCGACGGTCTCGCCCTTGGCGAGCTTGACGGCCGCGTCCACCGCCTCCTGGCCCAGCAGGCGGGGTTGCTGGGCGATGGTGGCGGCCATCGTGCCGGCCTGGACCGCGGCTATGCCGTCCGGGGTGCCGTCGAAGCCGATCACCTTGACCTGCTGCCCGGCCCTGGCGCCGAGTGCCTTGATCGCGCCCAGGGCCATCTCGTCGTTCTCCGCGAAGACGCCCGTCACGTCAGGGTGTGACTGGATGAGGTTGGTCATCACGTCCAGGCCCTTGGTGCGATCGAAGTCGGCCGGTTGCTTGGCCACGATCTTGATCCCGGGATAGGCGGCGATGCCTTCGGTGAAGCCCGGCCTCGGTCGCGGGAGGCGGACGTGCCGGGGGTGCCCTGGAGGACGACCACGGTGCCCTTCTCGCCGAGTTGCTTGGCCAGCTCCTGCGCGGCCAGTTTTCCGCCCGCCACGTTGTCGGAGGCGACGGTCTGCGCCACCTCGGCTCCGTTGACGCCTCGGTCGGCGGCCACCACCGGGATGCGCACGCGTTCGGCCGCCTTGACCGCCGGTGCGGCGGCGTCGGAGTCGACCGGGTTGATGATGACCGCCTTCATGTTCTGGCTGGTGAAGTTCTGGACCTGGTTGACCTGCTGGGAGGCGTCGTTCTGGGCGTCGGTGACGGTCAGCGTGGCCCCGAGCTTCTTGGCCTGGGCCTGGGCGCCGTCGCGGAGCTGGACGAAGTACGGGTTGTTCAGCGTCGACACCGACATGCCGATCTTGATGTCGCCCGCGCCCGGGGGTGCGGTGGAGCCGTCCCCGCCCCCCGAGGTGCCGCAGGCCGCCAGCCCGAGGCACAGGCACAGGGAGAACATGGTCAGGCGGAGTGCGCCTGGAGGGGTTCCGGGTAGTGCGCCCCGAGTTGGCGCGGGCCTGTGGCGCGCGGGTCGCTGCCGGGGCGCGGCCAGGTCAGGTGCGGGTCGGTGGCGGGCCGGCCGGCCGGGCTTGGGCGGGCTTGGTATGGGAAAACGCATGGTTTCGCTCCTAAGTGGTGGTCCTGCGGCGGAGGGTGTCGACGAGGACCGCGAGTGCGATGACGACGCCGATCACGACCTGCTGCCAGAACGCGGACACCGACAGCAGGTTCAGGCCGTTGCGCAGGACGGCCAGGATGAGTGCGCCGACGAACGTGCCCAGCGCCCGGCCCTTTCCGCCGGACAGGCTCGCTCCGCCGATCACCACGGCGGCGATGGCGTCGAGTTCGTAGCCGGCCGCCGCCTGTGGTTGTGCCGAGGCCAGGCGGCTGGCCAGGACGATCCCGGCCACCGCGGCAAAGCCCCCGGACAGTGCGTACGTGATGAGCTGCTGCCGGTCCACCTTGATGCCCGACAGCCTGGCGGCCTCGGCGTTGCCGCCGATGGCGTACATGGCACGGCCGGGGTAGGTCCGGTTGAGGATCACGGCCGTGATCACGCCCATGATCACCATGACGATGACGGGGATCGGCAGGTAGAGGCCGATGGTGTCGCCCAGGTGGGAGACCGCCTCCGGCATCGCGATCGGGCTGCCCTGCGAGACGACCAGGGCCAGGCCGCGGGCGATGCCGAGCATGGCCAGCGTCGCGATGAACGGCGGCAGCTTCCCGTACGCGATCAGTGCCGCGTTGACGAGGCCGCACACGACGCCCACGGCCAGCGAGATCACGGTGGCCAGCGGCCACGGCACCCCGGCGGTGGTAGCGGTCCAGGCCAGTGTGATCGCCGACAGTGCCGCCACCGAGCCGACGGACAGGTCGATGCCGCCGGTCACGATCACGAACGTGGACCCGAACGCCAGGATCGCGGTGACGGCGGCCTGGACGCCCACGTTGAGCAGGTTCGTCACGCTGAGGAAGTCGGACGACAGCAGCGACAGCGCCACGACCAGCACGACGAGCGCCGCCAGCGCGCCGTTCTCGGCCAGCCAGGCGGCGGCCGGTGACCGGCGCGCGAGCACGTCAGCGGACATGGGCATGCTCCATCGGCTGCACATCAGTGGGCATGGGAATCCTCCGTCGCGGCCAGGTCAACGGGCGCGGGACCTTTCCATCGCGGGCATGAAAATCCTGCGTCGCGAGTACGTCAGCGGGCACGGGATCCCTCCACCTCCGTGACGGCCAGGGCCATCACGTCGTCCTGGGTGGCCTCGGCCGCGCGCAACTCCCCGACCAGCCGCCCCCGCGCCATGACCAGGATCCGGTCACTCATCCCGAGCACCTCCGGCAGATCGCTGGAGATCATCAGCACCGCGTGCCCCGAGTCGGTGAGGGCGTTGACGAGCTGGTAGATCTCGACCTTGGCCCCGACGTCGATGCCCCTGGTCGGCTCGTCGAGGATGAGCACGTGCGCGTCGGCCACCAGCCACTTGCCGATGACCACCTTCTGCTGGTTGCCGCCGGACAGGGTGCGCACCTCCTGGTCGAGCCCCGTCATGCGGATGCCGAGCCGCTCGGCCACCTGGGCGGCGGCCGTGCGCAGCCGGGTGCGGTCCACGAAGCCGGCGCGGGTGGCGTCGCGCATGGTGACCAGGCCGAGGTTCTCGCCGATGCCGGCGCCCAGCACCAGGCCCTGGCCCTTGCGGTCCTCGGGCACCAGGCCGAGCCCGGCCTCCATGGCGGCGTGCACGTCGCCGGGCGGCAGCCGTTCGCCGCGTACGACGACCTCGCCCGCGTCGTAGCGGTCGGCGCCGAAGACCGCGCGGGCCACCTCGGTGCGGCCGGCTCCGACGAGCCCCGCCACGCCCACCACCTCGCCCGCGTGCACCTCGAACGACACGTCGTCGAACGCGCCCGCGCGGGTCAGCCCCGACACCCGCAGCAGCGGCTCGCCCCGAGGGGACGGGCGGCGCGGGTACTGCTGGTCGATGGGCCGGCCGACCATGAGCCCGACCAGTTCGTCGCGGCCGGTGTTCGCCGGGACCTCGGCCACGGACCTGCCGTCGCGCAGCACGGTCACCCGGTCGCCGATCTCGGCGATCTCCTCCAGGTGGTGGGTGATGAAGACGATCGCGACGCCCTCTTCGCGAAGCTGCCGCACGATGGTGAACAGCTTGGCGACCTCGCTCGTGGTGAGCACGGCGGTGGGCTCGTCCATGATCAGGATGCGGGCGTGCAGCGCCAGTGCCTTGGCGATCTCCAGCATCTGCATGCGGGCGATGCCCAGCCGGGCGACCGGGGTGCGCGGGTGCACGTCCACGTCGACCCGGTCGAGCAGCCGGGCGGCGTCGCGTTCCATGCGGGCGACGTCCACGAAGCCGAATCTGCGCGGCGGGCGGCCGAGCGCCAGGTTCTCCGCGACCGTGAGCTGCGGGACCAGGTTGAACTCCTGGTAGATGGTCGCGATGCCGAGCCGCTGGGCGTCGCCGGCCGAGTGCGGGTGCACGATGCGACCGTCCATGCGGACCAGGCCGCCGTCGGGGCGGTAGGCGCCGGAGAGGATCTTGATGAGCGTGCTCTTGCCGGCGCCGTTCTCGCCGAGCAGAACGTGGACCTCGCCGGTGCGCAGGCTCAGGTCCACGCCGTCGAGCGCGACGACGCCGGGGAAGACCTTGCGCAGGCCCTCCGCTTTGAGAATCTCCTCCCCGCTCACATAGTGTGATTATCCGTTACGACGAGTGATGAACCATGGAGAAGTGAGCGGCCCGCGTCCGGGAGGGGTCGGGCGCGGGCCGCATTCACCCGAGGGTGGTCAGGGCTTGCTGATGCGGACCGCGTCCGCGATGACGTAACCGGTGCCGGACGTCCACCGGCTCACGCCGACCACGTTCTGCGTGCCGGCGCTCAGCGAGAACGTGCCGATGCTGCGCCAGGCCCCGCCTCCGGAGCGCTGGTCGACGTAGACGGTCTGGTTGCCGCTCGACGTCGCCACGATGTACGGCGCCGAGCTGTTGTAGCCGGGATCGGCCGGGTACCAGACCTCGACCTGGTAGGTGCCGGCGCTGGGGATGGCGGCCGAGTACCAGGCCGGGTCGCTGGCGGCGACCGGGTCGGCGAAGCGGTAGTCGGCGCCGTGACGCTGGCTGGAGTAGGTGGAGGTGCCCCAGTTCGCGCTGGCGGTGAACTGGCCGGAGGTGGCGTTGTCGACCGTGGTGGTCCACGAGGGGGTGCCGCCGCCACCGGTCACGTAGTTCATGTACGTGGTCCAGTTCCAGTGCGAGCCCGGGTCGGTGTGGGTCGCGCCGGGGACCTCGTTGTGGCCGATGATGCCGGTCCGGTTCTTGGGGATGCCGTACTTGTCGCACAGGGCGCGGGTCAGCGCGGCGGAGGCCCGGTACATGGCGTCGGTGAACCACGAGGCGTCGTTGACGAAGCCCTCGTGCTCGATGCCGATCGAGCGGTTGTTGTAGGAGGAGTTGCCGGCGTGCCAGGCGACGTCCTTGTCGCGCACCATCTGGGTGATGGCGCCGTTGGAGGACTTGACCACGTAGTGCGCGGAGACCTGGGCGCTCGGGTTCTGGAACCAGGAGATGGTGCCGGCGTACGAGCCCTGGGTGACGTGGATGACGACCTTGTCGATGTTGTAGCTGGTCTCCCGGTCGGAGACGCGGTAGTTGCTGGAGCTGGCCGCGACCCAGGCGGCCGGCGGGTAGTCGGGGCTGGCCACGGCGGCCTGGGCGTCCACGCCGCGGGCGTTCAGGTCACGGGCCTTGGCCAGGTCGCCACGGTCCGCGGTGACCTCCTGCGGCTTGACCCGCACGCCGCGCACGTCGATGCCGAGGCCGAGCCCTTCGTAGACGGCGTCGGCGTACAGGCGGGCCAGTTCGGGGGAGGAGGCGTTGCCGTACGCGGCCACGGCGGAGTACCAGCGGCCGGCGTCCTTCCTCGCGGTCTCGTCGAGGCCGAGCTTGTCGGCGTGGGCGCGCAGCACGGCCGCGCCGCCGAGGATGTTGGCCGCGTCGTCGGACTTCAGCTTGTCGGCCGGGAGCCCGGTGAGGTCGGCGGCTCGTTCGAGCGAGTGGTTGGTGGGGTTGCTGACCAGGTGCATCACGCCGTAGCCGCCGCTGGCGCTGGGCTCGCCGGCGTGGCCGTCGAGGTGGGTCTCGGCGTAGGCGAGGGCGACGAGCAGGTCACGGGGTACGTCGTGCGCGGCGGCCGCCTTGTCGAACGCGGCCGGCAGTGCGGGCTCCTTCGCCTGCGACCAGGCGGGCTGGCCTGCGGCGACGAGGATGACGGCGAGGATCGAGGTGGCGAGGGCTGCTAATCGCGTGCGGGCGAGAGTCATTGGGGTGCTCCTCGTTCACAGGTGACGGGTGCAACTTACGGCAGCTTCTGACTTATGTCGATAATTGACATTAAGTCTGAGTTAGGTGAAACTTTTCGCCCAGTCATGCGGCGCCCGAGATTGGGCCCCCGCGAAACTGCTGAAAACTATTGCGCTCGCCGACGAATGAGCTGAAACTTCCCTTCGTGACCGCGCTCCTGCGTACCCTCATGGCGGCGCTCACCGCCGCCGCACTCGTCAGCATCGTGGCCCCGTCCCGGACGACCCCCGCAGCCGCGACCACAGCCGCCTGCGCCGTCGATCCCGCCACCCCGAAGCGCCAGCTCAGGGCCATGTGGATCTCCTCGGTGGCCAACATCGACTGGCCCAGCCGCACCGGGCTGAGCGTGCCGGCGCAGCAGGCCGAGTTCCGCGCCTGGCTCGACCTGGCCGTGGCCAAGCGCATGAACGCCGTGGTCGTGCAGGTCAGGCCGACGGCCGACGCGTTCTGGCCCTCGTCGTACGAGCCGTGGTCGCAGTGGCTGACCGGCACCCAGGGGGGCAACCCGGGCTACGACCCGCTGGCCTTCATGGTCGCCGAGGCCCACGCCAGGAACCTGGAGTTTCACGCCTGGTTCAACCCGTACCGGATCGCCAACCACGACGACCCGTCCCGGCTGATCTCCAGCCATCCCGCGCGGCGCAACCCCGGCTGGCGTTTCGCCTACGACGGCAAGCTCTACTACAACCCGGGCATCCCGGAAGTGCGCGACTTCATCGAGGACGCGATCATGGACGCCGTCTCCAAGTACGACGTGGACGGCGTGCACCTCGACGACTACTTCTACCCCTATCCGGCGAGCGGCCAGACCATCCCCGACGCGGCGGCGTACGCGCAGTACGGCGGCGGGTTCTCCAACGTCGCAGACTGGCGGCGCGAGAACGTCAACCTGCTGATCCGCGAGCTCGACCAGCGCATCCACGCGGCCAAGGCGCACGTGTCCTTCGGCATCAGCCCGTTCGGCATCTGGCGCAACAGCGGCACCGACCCGCTCGGCTCGCGTACGTCGGGGCTGCAGTCGTACGACGCGATCTACGCCGACAGCAGGAAATGGGTCAAGCAGGGCTGGGTGGACTACCTCGCGCCGCAGATCTACTGGCACATGGGCTTCGCCACCGCCCCCTACGAGGTGCTCACCGCCTGGTGGTCCGACGTCGTCCGGGGCACGGGCGTGCAACTCGTCGTCGGGCAGGCCGCCTACCGCGCCGGCGCCTCCGGGCAGGACGCCGCCTGGCAGGACCCGGCCGAGCTGAGCGACCACCTGACCGACAACCGGCAGCATCCCGAGGTCGCCGGCGACATCTTCTTCAGCGCCAAGGACGTCAGGGCCGACCGGATCGGTGCGTTCACCAGGGTCGTCAACGCCCACTACACCAGGCCCGCGCTGCTGCCGGCCCGCGGCACGGCCGCCGCCCCCGCCGCGCCGTCGATCACCTCGGCCACGCGCGTCTCGAACGGCGTCCAGCTCGTCTGGACGGGCTCGGCCACGTCGTACGCGGTCTACCGGGTGGACGGCAGCCCGTCGGCCGCCGACCCGTGCTTCTTCGCCGACGCCCGCAACCTGGTCGGGACCACCCGGCAGAAGACGTTCACCGACACCGGCGCCGGCGGATCGGCCTACACCTACTACGTGGCCGCGCTCAACCGCACCCACCAGGAGAGCGCGCCCAGCGCGGGCAGGGCCGTCGGCCAGGGCGGCGGCGGCGCGTTCAGCGTGGTGATCGACAACGCCGGGCCCGGGTTCGCCGCCGGCTCGGCCTGGGGCACCTCGGCCTACTCCCCGCAGCTCCACGGCGCCGACTACCGCTTCGCTGAACCGGTCGCGGCCAGCGATCCGGCCTGGTTCAGCACGGCAGTGCCGAGCACCGGCGACTACCGGGTGGAGGTGTGGCATCCGGCCGATCCCGGCTACAACAGCGCGACTCCGTACATCGTCGCGGCTTCCGGTGGGAATCGGACGGTGACCGTCGACCAGCGCACGGGGGGCGGCGCGTGGCGCAGTCTCGGGACGTACCGGCTGGACGCGGGCACGTACAACGTGGTCGGGGTGAGCCGCTGGACCTCCACCACCGGGTACGTCATCGCGGACGCCGTCCGGATCACCCGGCTCTGACCGGCTACGAAAGTAGGGGTGGGCACGTACGGCGGGTGATCGTACGATGAGGCCGTGGACGGTGCCCGTCCGCGGCCGATCGACGCGGTCGCGGTCCTGGCCGCGGCGGGTCTGACGCCGGTGGCCGGCTATTCGGGCACGGGGCTGGTGCTTCTGCTGGCAGGGGCGCTGCCGGTGCTCTGGATGCGCCGGGCGCCTCTGGTCGTGGCCTGGATCGGCGCCGGCACCGCGGTCGCCGTGCCCGCCCTGTCGCTGCTCGCGCCGTCCGTCGTGCCCCTTCCGTCGCAGGACGCGCTGATCTGGCCGCCCCTGGGGCCGTTCGCCGCCTACGCCGCGATGGCGTACGCCCGCGACAGCCGCCCGCTCTGCCGCCGGCTGCCGGTGCTCGTGCTGGCCCTCGGCGTCCTGACCCTGCCCGACCGGCTCGGGCTCGTCGCCAGGTCCGAGGCGGTGATCGCGCTCGCCGTCCTGTACGGCCTGTACGTCTCCGTCAAGGAACGCCTGCGTGCCGAGCTGGCCGAACGCGCACAACGGATCGAACGCGAGCGCCTGGCCGGCCAGCTGCACGACGTCGTCACCCACCGGGTCGGCCGCATCGTGCTGGAGGCCGGCACGCTGGCACTGGAGGCCGGCGACGAACGCGCCAGGGCGGCGGCCGAGGATATCCGCACGACCGGCTGCGAGACGCTGGAGGAGCTGCGGCACATGACCGCCCTGCTGCGGCGGGGCACCGGGGAGGGCTTCGACCTGGGGCTGCCCCTGCCGGACCTGCGGCCCCTGGTGATCGACTCGGCGCAGGCGGGGGTGCCCGTCGAGCTGTCGGTCGAGGGCACGCCCGTGCCGGTGCCCGGACCGGTGGGGCGCAGCGCCTACCTGGTGGTGGAGGCGGCCCTGGCCAACGTGCGCGAGCACGCGCCGGGGGCGGACGTGCGGGTGCGCGTCCGCTACCCGCCCGGATACGTGCGGATCGGCGTGCGCAGCTCCGCCGGGCGGCCCGGCGCCTGGGTCGGCGTCGCCGGTCCTGGGCCGAGCCTGCTCGACCTGCGGCGGCGGGTGGAGGTGGCCGGGGGGACGCTGGAGAGCGGGCCGCTGGAGGACGGCGGCTTCCACGTCGAGGCCACCTTCCCGGCCGCCTGAACCCGTGGCGCCGGCGCCCCATCCCGGCCTGAACCCGCGGCGCCCATCCCGGCCTGAGGCCGCGACGCCCCCCGCCGGCCTGAGGCCGCGACGCCCCCCGCCTGAGCCCGCGCGGGCGCCCTCGCCCGGCCGCCCGAGCGCGCGCGTTCAGGATCCGTAGATCACCGAGCGTTCAGGATCCGTAGATCACCGACAGGAAGCGCACCAGCACCGCCTCCCGCGAGGCGGGCGGCAGGGCGTCCAGTACCGCGTTGACCATCGCCATCTCCGGCTGCCCGGCCCCCGGCCGCAGGTCCACCCCGACCGAGGCGCTCAGCTCGGCGAACGACGCGTCGTCGATGGCGTCCAGGTCCAGCCCCGCCACCAGCTCGACCAGCCCCTCGGGCAGCACGACGGGCCCGCGTTCCCGCGCGGCGGCGGCCGACTCGGCGATCACCTTGAGCATGGCCTCCACCCCGGAGAGCGTGACCCCGGTGACCGTGATGTGCAGGTTCGCGGGGATGCCGGCGTACGAGAGCTGCGGCTGCAGGAACCAGCCGCGCGCCCGCGCCTCGTCGGCCAGCACGAACACGTCGATGCCGTCACCCGCGAAGGCCACCAGCGACGACTCGGGCTCGCCGAGCACCCGCAGCCCCGGGATGGCGGCCAGTCCGGCGCGCAGCCTGGCCGTCGCCTCCAGCGTGGCCCGGCCGAGCTCCACGTATCCCTCCCGGCCCAGCGCCTGAAGGGTGGCCCAGGCACCGCCGAGCGGGCCCGCCGATCGTGAGCTCTGCACGGTCGCGTTGATGATCGTGTACCCGGGCCAGGCGGCCGAGGCGAAGTACGCCCGCCGCCGCATCGCGGGATCGGCGAACAGCAGGACCGAGGCCCCCTTGGGCGCGTAGCCGAACTTGTGCAGGTCGCAGGAGATCGAGGTCACCCCGGGCACCGACAGGTCGAACGGCGGCACCGGCGCACCCGCCTCACGTAACCACGGCAGCAGCCAGCCGCCCACGCACGCGTCCACGTGGAACGGCACCCCGGCCGCCGACGCCACGGCGGCCACCTCCTCGATCGGGTCGATCACGCCCTGCGGGTAGGACGGCGCGGAGGCGACGACGAGGACGGTGTCCGGGGTGATCGCCGCCTCGACGTCACGGGCGCGCACCTTGTACGTGGAAAGGTCCACCGGCAGGGGGACGACCGCGACCCCGAGGTAGTGCGCCGCCTTGTGGAAGGCCGGATGGGCGGTGACCGGCAGGATCAGGTTGGGGCGGTCCCGTCCGGCCAGGTCGCGGGCCGCCTTGACGGCCAGCATGATCGACTCGGTGCCGCCGCTGGTGAAGACGCCGTGGCCGCCGCCGAGCAGGTCCGACACCGCGCCGACGACCTGCCGCTCCATCTCCACCACGCTGGGGAACGCGGTGGGGTCGAGGCAGTTGACCTCCAGCATCTCCAGGTAGGCCCGGGTCGCGGCGTCGTTCACCTCGGACCGCCCGGTGTCGTAGACGTAGGCGGTCACCTGGCCGCCGCGTACGGGCAGGTCGTGCTCCTTGAGCCGGGCGACCTCAGCCAGCAGGTCTTCCGTGGTCCTTCCGGCCGGGGGCAGGTTCACGCGGCCTCCTTCGTTCTCGTGGGGGTGAGCGTTCCGTACCTGACGACGAGCGGCAGGCTGATCAGCATGAGCAGGGCGGGCAGCGCGGTGAAGCCCAGCAGCAGCCCGGTCAGCGCGCCGGGCGGCTGCGCGACCGGCCCTTCGACCGGCCCTTCGATCGGGGCCGACACGAAGCCCGAGAGGGTCAGCACCAGCGCGAACAGCCCGGGTCCGAGCGCCAGCCCCGCCGTCTCGCCCGCCGTCCACAGGCCGGTGAACGCGCCGGACTGCGCGTGTCCCGTACGGGCGGCGTCGGCGTGCACGGTGTCGGGCAGCAGCGACAGCGGCAGCAGTTGCAGCGCCGCGTAGCAGACCCCGGCCAGGGCGGTCAGCGTCAGCGTGGCCACCAGGGCGCCGGAGGCGATGGCCGGGATCAGCGCGAGCGCGACGCCGCAGAAGCCGGCGGAGGCGGCCAGGTAGCAGCGCACCGGCCCGTGCACGCGGGCCAGCCAGGCCCAGCCGGGCACGGCGAGCATGCTCGGCCCGACGAGGCAGACGAACATCACCGACGTCAGCCCGTAGTCGCCCAGCCGGTACGAAGCCACGTACGGCGCGCCCGCCAGCATCACCGCCACGGCCAGCGCCTGCGTCACGAACGCCGCCAGCAGCACGAAGAACGGCCGGTTGCCCCTCGCCAGCCGGAAGGCGGCCACGGGACCGAGTTGCCTGGGCCCCGGCCTGGACGGCACCCAGCGGGTGGCCAGCGTCGCGCCGGCCAGCGCCGCCGCCATGATCGCGCCGATCGTCACGCCCATCACGGCGTATCCGGACCGGCCGCCCCCGGCCAGATCGACCACGGCCGGGGCCAGGCCGCCGGCCACGAGGATGCCGACCGTCAGGCACACCACCCGCCAGGACATGATCCTCGTCCGCTCGCCCGGGTCGGGTGACATCTCGGCGGGCAGTGCCACGTACGGGACCTGGAAGCAGGCGAAGGCCGTGGCCGCCAGCAGGAACGCCGCCCCGGCCCAGAGCGCCCCGGGAACGTCGCCCGGCACGGCGAACATCAGCGCGAACGTCACCGGCAGCGCGACCGCGCCGATGGTCAGCAGGCGCGTCCTGTGGCCGGTCCGGACGGCCTCGCGGTCGCTGGCGGCGCCGATCAGGGGGTTCAGCAGCACGTCCCAGATCTTGGGCGCCACCAGCACGGCGCCTGCCACGGCGGCGGGGACGCCGAGCAGGTCGGTCAGGTAGTAGAGGAGCAGCAGGCCGGGGACCGCCGAGAACACGCCGGTCCCGACGGAGCCGACACCGTAACCGAACAGCCGGCCTCGCCCCGGTTGGGTCACCTGGGGTCGCCGGGGAGGCCGAGGGTGCGGTGGAGGCTGGTGTGCAAATGGGCGCGGAAGCGGCGCAGCGCGGGCCGGTCGCCCGCGCCCCTGCGCCGCCCCTCGGCGTCCAGCACTCCGCCCTTGGCGAAACCGTGCACCGACCAGATCACCGTCCACACGGTGTACTCCAGGTCGATGTCGCCCGAGATCAGCCCGGACTCGACCGCCGGCCGCAGCGCGCCGGTCACCGTGGCGAGCAGCGGCTGCACGTACTGGCGCTCCAGCTCGGTGATGTCGCTGGCGTCGGAGAGCCAGCGGTGCATCCACAGGGCGGGCACCTCGGGGTTGTCCACGCAGAAGTCGAGGTAGTCGTCGGCCAGGCGGTGGATGGCGGCGACCGGGTCGGCGCCGGGCAGCCGGGCGAGCGCGGTCTCCAGCGCGGCCTTCTCCGCCTGGTGGGCGCGCTCCATGACGGCCAGGTACAGCTCACGCTTGCCGCCCACGTGGTAGTTGACAGTGGCGATGTTCAGCCCGGCGGCCTCGGCGATCTGCCGGGTGGAGGTGCCGTCGTAGCCGAGCGCCGCGAACAGGTGTGTGGCCACCTTGAGTATCAGGCCGGCCTGGGTGCTTTCGCCGGGAGTCATACCACCGAAGGTAGTTCGGTCACCCACTCTCGGTCAATCGCTTGATGGAGACCCTGTCAGTCCGGGGCCCAGTACTTCTCCATGATCTGATCGAGGAGCCGCACCACGGGCTGCCAGCTCGCGGGCAGCCGGTAGCGGGCGGCCCCGCGGTGGTCGTACGCGAGCGTGTACCTGATGAAGTCGGCCCCCTGCGGCGGCCGCTCGGAGGCGCCGATGCGCAGGTGGCGCAGGTGGCCGTGGAGCTTGCGCCGCTCCTTGGCGGTCAGGCACTTGTCGATCGTCGGCCCCGTACGCCGGCTGAGCCGTACGCACCCGTTGCCGTAGACGATCACGCGGTCGTTCAGCCCCGCGAAGCCGCCCTGCTTGCGGAAGTCCACCAGCGCCCGCTTCGACGCGACCTCCGCCTGCGCCGGCGCCATGGACGCGCTCAGCGCCAGGAGCAGCACGGGCAGGAGCACTGTTCGCCAGATCCTCATGCTCCTACGACGTACGCCGGCCGCGAACGGCTCACCGAACCGGCCATCGGGAGTCCCCTGGGCGTCCGAAGGTGCCCGCGACGCCCAGGGGACCCCTCGCGGCTACCCGCAGCGGGCGCCGTTGAGGTGGAACACCTCGGGGGCCGGGTTGGGGCCTGAGATGTTCGTACCGGTGAAGCCGAAGGTCACCGACTTTCCGGGCTTGATGCGGCTGTTCGCGCCGAGTCCCTTGGCCGTCACCACCGAGCCCGACTGCGACAGCGACGCGCCCCAGTCGTCACCGACGCGCTGACCGCTCAGGAACGACCAGCGCAGGTCCCAGCCGTCCACACTGTGCCTGCCGGTGTTCTCGATCACGACCTGGGCGGTGAACGGACGCGAGCCGAACGCCGTGTAGCGGACCCGGCAGTCCGAGCGCCCGCCCTCGTCGGTGAGGAACGCGGAGACCCAGGCCAGCGGGGAGTTCCAGTTGATGGTCAGCTCGTTCGTCGACCACGACTCGATGTCGTCCACGTAGCAGAACTGCGGCGCGCAGCCCTGGAGCAGCCGCTGCGCGAGCGGGTCCTGGATGCTGGAGTTCGGGCCGCCCGCCAGCGTGCCGCGCGGCGGGTTGGGCAGGGCGGGGTCGAGCTGGCGGGCGTACCAGCGGCTGTGCTGGTTCTTCGAGGCGACCTCGCCGTAGCCGGTCACGTACGACTGGTTGAGCGCGTTGCGGCCGAGGAGGTAGTCCATTCCCTCCTGTACGGCCGCGCGGTACTTCTCCTGGCCGGTCAGGTCGTACGCCGTCGCGATGACGACCAGGTTGTTCAGCACCAGGTTGTTGGAGCCCCAGTCGAAGTCGGGCGGGTTGTACGCCAGCCCGTACGGGTGCGCCCGCTGGATCGCCAGATACTTCTCGGCCCCCTCGACGACCGACTTGCGGACCCGTGCCCGGTCCGGCAGCGCGTTCGGCACCGTCGCCAGGTCCAGGCGGCCGAGCTGGGCGGTGTTGCCCCAGTCGAAGCCGCGATCGCGCCAGATGTCGCCGGTGTGGTGCGGCGAGGCCAGCACGAAGTCCTTGAACTCGCGCTCGCCCGTGGTCAGGTACAGCTCGGCCGCCGCCCAGTAGAACTCGTCGCTCACGTCGTCGTCGTTGTAGGCGCCGCCGCCGGTGCCGTCGGTCGGGTCGGCGTACCGCTCCGGGTTCGCCTTGGCCGCCGCCCACGCCTTGCGCGCCGCGGTGAGGTTCCTGGCGGCGAACGCGGCGTCGTACGGGGCGAACAGGCGGGCCGCCTGCGCCGCCGTCGCGGCCAGGTTCAGCGTGGCCGCGGTGGAGGTGGGGTGCAGCTCGCGCGGTTGCGGGTCCAGGTGGGGCAGCAGCGGGAGGCCGGTCCAGTTCTGGTCGTGGATCTTGTGGTGCGCCATGCCCGCGAACGGTTTCCCGTCGGGCACCTGCATGCTCAGCAGGAACTCCTGCTCCCAGCGGGCCTCGTCCAGGATGTCAGGGCGGCCGTTGCCGCTCTCCGGGATGTTGAGCTGGCCGTCCTTGAAGGCGGATTTGTCGCGTTCGTACGCGGCCATGAGCTGGAAGACCGAGATGCCGCCGTTGACGACGTACTTGCCGTGGTCGCCGGCGTCGTACCAGCCGCCCTTGACGTTCAGGCTGTAGTCGCAGACGCCCGGCTGGCACGGCACGCTCACGTCACCCTGGTTCGGCGCGACGCCGACGTGACCGGCCGGCCTGCCGTAGCCGGGGCGCAGGCTGTCGAGGATCTCGATGCCGCTGCGCTGGGTGTAGTAGAACTTCAGCGCGTCCGCCGGAAGCTGCGCGTACAGGTCGGCCGCGATGTCGAACGGCCTGCTCGTCTCGCCGTCCGCCGTCACCGTGTAGCCCTTGCCCGGTTTGCGGTAGGTGCCGAAGTCGAGCGTGTGCACGTTCTGGCCGGAGCTGGCGTCCACGCCTCTCGGGGTGGTCCTGCCGCGGGCCACGGTGTTGCCGGCGGCGTTCTTGAGCTGCCAGTCCAGGGGCGTGGTCGCCGCGGTCACGACCGTGGCCTTCTTCGGGCCCGTGGGGAGGTAGCCGACCATGTTCACGCGTACGCGGGGGCCCGTGTCAGGTTCGTACACCTCGGGCTCCGCGCCGCCCTTGAGCGACACGTCGTCCATGCAGAACCTCCAGGGCTCGGGACTGCCTCCCAGCTGGAAGACGGCCTGGGCGTCGGGCAGCGACACGGGGGCGGTGAACGTGTAGGTGTAGGAGTCGCCCGAGACGCTCATCTCCGGCGCGGCCGCCAGATACTGCGTGTAGGGGTCCACGGGTAGCTGGATCAGCGCCCGTCCGACCCTGCCCGGGGTCGCGGTGGCGAAGAACCGGTAGGCGTACGTCTCGCCCGCGACGAGCGGGAGGTCGTTCTGGCCGATGATCACGTCCCAGGGGTTGGTGGTGCCACCGGGGATGTCGGCGCACAACCGGCCGTCGTCCACCGCGGGGGTGACGTTGCCGGTGCCCCACCAGGGGGCGGTGTCGGTGTCGAAGGTGCCGTTCACGATCTGCTCGGGTCCCTCGTCGGCGGCTTGGGTCGCCGGGGCGGGGGACAGGGCGACCATGGTGAAGAGGGCCAGTAAGGCGGCCCGGCGTCGGGTCATGGAGGTCCTTAAGGGGGTGGGAGCGCTCCCAACTGGGCGACCCTGATCCTCCATTCCCTGCGCCGCCGCGTCAACGGGCGCGGAACTCCTGGCTGAAATTTTCCCGTGACGGCGACACGCCGCTCTCTGTTCGGTGGTCGGGCCGCTGGACGGATGGTCGCCTGGTCGTGGTGCGGGTGAGGCGCAGGAGGATCTCCTCGGCGCGGTCGCGGTCGTACGGGGTGGCCAGGCGTTCGGCGGCGGCCAGCGCGCGGTGCGCCGCCTTTTCGGCCGGCCCGTTTCTGCCCGCGACGGCCAGCACGAGCGCGCGGGCCCAGCCGATCCTGGCCGCGGCGCCCGGGTTCCTGGCCTGGTATCTGGACAGGTGCTGGTGCAGGCGCCGCGCGGACGCCCGGTCCGGCGGGCCGGGCAGCGCCCAGAGCAGCTCCGCCAGCCCGGCCCAGCATTCCAGCATGCCCCGCTGCCCCACCGGCAACCGCTCGGCCAGCATCAGCACCTCCCGCACCGCCGCCACGTCGTCCGGCGGCTGGGGCACGCCTGCCGTCAGCGCCCGGTCGTCAGGCTCGTGGTGGATGACAGAGTCGCCGGGGCAATGGTGGATGACGGAGTCGCCGGGGCGGTGGTGGATGACGGAGTCGTCGGGGCGGTGGTGGAGGGCGGCGTCGCCGGGGCGGTGGGTGCGCAGGTGCAGGCGGGCGGCGGCGCTGAGGAGGCGCATGTCCTGGATGGTGCGCATGACCGGGCCGTCCCGCAGGCCGAGCTCCTTCTCCCGCGTACGGCGGCGCTCCGTGGACGCTCTGGCCGCGTCCAGCACCTGCCGGATCCGCTCCGGAGCCGTCCCGTCGATCCGCAGCATCGCCTCGACCTGGCCGGTCAGGCACCAGTGCCGGCCGATGTCGTCCCCGCCCACGCGCCTGGCCGCCTGCTCGGCCGTGTCCGCGAACAGCTCGGCCGCCGCTCGGAAGTCCCCCTGCCACAGCGCGGTCTCGGCGAGCATGCCCGTGCAGTTCTCCGCCACGCGGGGCGTCAGCGTCCTGGCGCGGCACTCGGTGAACGAACGCCTGGCCGCCTCGAACGCCCCGGCGTGGAGCTGGTCGAGCCCCCGAGCCAGCCGGGCCCGATTCGCGGCCTCCACGGCCGGTTCGGCCGGCCCGCCTCCCGCCTCCCCGACCCTGGCCAGGGCGCGGTCTGCCAGCGTGCCGTAGCGGGTGGCCGTCCGGTGGAGGCCGGCGACGCGGGCGATGGTGGCGGCGTTGGCGTACGCCTCGGCGCGCAGGGCGGGGTCCTGGGTCCGTTCTGCGGCGTTGAGCTGGCGTAACGAGGCGGCCACCATCGTGAGCAGGTCCTGCTGGTGGTAGGCGAGCCTGGCCAGCACGGTCAGCGCCTGCGCGGCCTCCCGCCCACCGCCCTCCCGCTCGCCTCCGAGGCCGTGCGGGAGGGCCAGGCGGTGGGCGGTCTGGCGGGCCGCCGCGGTCAGGCAGGTGACGACCAGGCCGGTACGCGACTCCGGCAGCGGCTCGCCCAGCGTGGCCAGGGCCGCCCTGGCCAGGCGGGTGGCGTCCAGGTCCCTGGCCAGATGGTGCTCGCTCGTCCCCGCCATCCACAGGTGCCGGGCCCGGAGCAGCCGGTTCTCTGGCGTGCCTTCGAGGTGCCGGCGCAGGATGGCCACCGACTCCTCGTACAGATGCAGTCGCAGGCACAGAATCCAGTAGTGGTCCAGGAAACCCGGGTCGCCCGACGCGGCCCAGGCCGGCCTGATGTTGTCCAGCTCCGCCCCGAGCACGGCGGTGACCTCGGTGTCCGAGGCGTCCTGCAACGCGTCCGCGTGCCGGTCGAGCAGGCGGGCGAAATAAGTGGCGTGACGAAGGCGCGCGGCCTGGAGGTCCGCCGGGCTCAGGCGTTCGGCGGCGAGCTGCTGGATCAGGGGGTGGATCACGTACCGGCCCGATGAGGTCAGCCGGATCATGCTGTGATCCACCAGGCGGACCAGCACGTCGAGGCTGGTGCGGCCGACCTCAAGCGCCGCCTCCAGTGTGCACCCGCCGCCGAACACCGACAGCGCCGCCAGCGCCCGCTGCCCGGCCGGGTCGAGCAGGCGCCACGAGGTCTCGAATACGGTACGCATGCAGGCCCTCCGCGGCCGGGCGGCGGCCCCGGCCGCCGACAGCAGCCCGGGGTCCACGCCGAGGCGCCGGGCCAGGTCGGCGCAGGGCACGGCACGCAGGAGGCCGGCCGCCAGCTCGATGGCCAGGGGCAGGCCGTCGGTTGCCGCGCAGATCGCCGCCACCGGGGCCGCCTCGCGGTCGGGGTCGAACGCCGGTCGCGCCGCCCGTGCCCGTACCGCGAACAACGCCTCGGCGGCCGGTCCCGGCAGCCCTTCCACGGTGACCGTCGCCTGGCCGGCCAGACTCAGCCGCCGCCTGCTCGTGGCGAGGACCCGTACGGACGGGGCGGCGCGCAGGACGGCGCCGATGACCGCGTCGAAGGCGGGAAGGTGTTCGAGGTTGTCGAGGACGAGCAGGAGCCGCCGGCGGCGGGCGGCGAGGTGGGCCAGAAGCAGGTCGAGGGCGGGACGCGGCGGCGCGAGATCCACGTCCAGACGGCGCGCCAGCGTCGTGACGGCCGCCTCGCCCCGCACCCCGGCAAACGACACGAAGACCGTCTCCACAGGCAAGCCTTTCGCGCCAGGGGTTGTGGGACCGGCTCGGGACTTTGACGTCGCGTCGGTACGGGGCTCTGGGGCGGTGGCGGCGATGGCGAGGCGGGTCTTGCCGATGCCGCCGGGCCCGAGCAGCGTGACCAGCCGCTCGCGCGCCAGCAGCGCCCGCAGCGCGGCCACCTCGGCGTCCCGGCCGATCAGCTCCGTGCCGGGAAGGGGCGGACCAGGCCGGGCCGGCGGACGGGGCGCGAGCTTCCGCCGCAGGGCCTGGGTGGGCGGCGCGGGAGCGACGCCCAGCTCGTCCGCCAGCCGCCGGCGCAGCTCGTCGTAGCAGGCCAGGGCGGCGGCCCGGTTCCCCGTCCCGGCCAGGGAGGCCATGAGCACCCGGTACGCCTCCTCGTCGTACGGATCGAGCCCGGTGATGATGCGGGCCAGCCGCGTCACCTCGTCGGACGCCGCCGACCCGGGCGACGGGAGCAGCGAGCGCAGCAGCGTACGCATCCGCTGCCGTTCCACGCTCACCCACTCGCCGAACGCCGGCGCGTCGCAGAACGCGACCCCGTCCATGAAGTCCCCGCGCCACAGCCGCAGCGCCGTGGCCACGGCCGGGGCCCCGCACAGCACCCGGTGGTCCACGAAGCACTCGCCGGCCTCGCGGAACCGTACGTGCGTGCGGGTGATCTCCAGCCAGCCGCCCACCTCCGCGCGCAGCTCGGACAGCGCCAGCCGCAGACTGCCCCTGGCGTTGGCCTCGGGACGCTCGCCCCACAGCAGCGTGGCCAGCGCGGAGCGCGGCTGGGGGCCGGTCGTGGTGGCGAGGAAGCAGAGCAGCGCGCGCGTCTTGGCGGAGCGGATGCGCAGGGGCATCCCTCCGACGGACACGTCCGGTGAGCCGAGCAGGAGCATGGTCAGCGACTGCCTCATAGCGGAGCAGGCTAGGCGGGAGCCGGCCGGGCGACTGTTTGAAAAGGCACATATGGGTTGTGTTCTGCGTGACTCACCTGGGGGTTAACGGTGTGCTCACGGTGGCGTGGCCACTCTGATGCCGCGCTCCGCGACCGTCGCGGGACGTTCGCCATCCAGGCACCAAGGCCATCCAGGCATCCAGGCACCAAGGAGAGAACAGAGCATGCGCACTCCTCAGCTCATCGCCGCACTCACCCTAGCCGCGGGCATGATCGGGCCGGCGGTGGCCGCCGCGCCGGCCCACGCCATGGCGTCCTCGTGCGTCGTGACGCTCTACGACATCGACGTCAGCAACGTCAGAGAGAAGGACGGCGTCGACGAGCTCCGCTTCAAGGTCGACGGGAACTGGTTCCCGCAGAACGGACACTTCGAGATGAGCACCTCGCGCCCTGACGGCGACCCGGCGGACTTCGGCTACCCGTCGACCATCGTCCAGCGGCACGAGAACAAGTACTTCGAACTGCGCGAGGTCGACCCGCCGATCATCACCGGCGGCCAGAACCTCGGCGAGGCGTGGGCCTTCGGCTACGACTGCGACGACCTCGGCGTCGGGGACATCCACATCGAGGACACCGTCCTGTCCAGCAGCAAGTACGCCTACACGGTCAGGCTCAAGCTGACCGGCCAGTGACCGTCCCTTCCCCGCCGATCGGCCGCCGTCGAGGTGGCCGATCGGTTCACGGCGCCAGCACCCGTTCCGGCGAGTCGAGCCAGATCGACTGACCGCCGTCCGGGGAGACGGTCAGCCCGAACCGCTCATGTCCGGGCCCGCCCCACGACACCCAGCGGAAACAGGCGTCCACCAGCTCGTCCCACAGGGGCCGATCGCCCATCTGGTACACCTGATGGTCCCGCTCGCCGGGCCGGTGCGTGGCCGCCGCCCACCTGCCCGGATCATCGGGGTCGCGGACATGAACCACGAACCGCTCCTCCTCCCGCTCCACGTGCGCGTCCAGCCCCGTCTTCTCCATCCAGGGCCGATGCCACGCGTAGTCGTCCGGCTCACCGGCCTTCCACTTGCGAAACGGCTCGGCGCCCACGCTGCTGTGGTGGCGCTCGCGTAGCTCGAACCGAAACGCGGTGGTCGTGAAGGAGCGAGATTGACAGCATCGCTCAGGGCGTCGGGATCGGTGATCACCTTTCCCTGGACGGCGATCGTGCCACGGTCGGTCTCGTAGACGGCAGGGCAGGTGCCTTGCTCGCTGTTGCCTCCGAGGAACCGCAGGCGCATGACCGCTCCCAGATTCCTTGAGATTTCTCGCTCATGCCGATCGTCTATCGCCGCTCGGGCTCAGGTCAGGCAAAGACGCAGGTGAGCCGATGCCTGTCGGTTTTGCCCGCCTCGATGATGACGGCATTTGCCGCAGGTAGGCGTACGGGATGCGAACGGGATGCGAACGGGATGTACGGCGTATTCGCGGGGCCTTTATTGATGTCGCGCGATCTGGGAGTGTTCGAGCGTGGCTCTCACTCTGGCCGGGTGCCCCGTGCACGAGTTGCTCGAGCGTCAGTCCGCCAAGCTGGCCCGGCTGCTCGTACGTGGGTTCGCCGAGCAGATTCCCGTCTACCGGCGGCTGCCGCAAGAGGAGCTGGACGGGGACATCACGGTCATCACCGAGCACAACCTGCGCCTGATCGCCCGGGTGTTCCGTGACCGGCGGCCGCCTGCCAGGGCCGAGCTGGCGCCGTTGCGGGTGTCGGCGGTGCGCCGGGCGCAGGAGGGGGTGCCGCTGGAGGCGTTGCTCGCGGCCTATCACCTGGGGGCGCGGATGGTGTGTGAGCGGCTGTTCGCGCAGGCGGGGCCGGACGACCTGGGTGACGTGCTGGAGGCGAACCGGATCATCCTGCGGTACATGGAGTCCGTGACGGCCGCCGTGTGCACGGCGTACCTGGAGGAGCGGGAGAGCGTGCTCAGCCAGGAGCAGCACGCCATGCACGCCACCGTGGCGGCGCTGCTCGGCGGTGACCGGGCGGCGCTGGCGGGGATCCGGCTGGCGCCGCGTTACCTGGTGCTGGCCATCGCGGTGGGGCGGCATCCGGACGAGGACGGGCCGGGTGCGGCGGTGGCGGGGCGGCGCAAGTTGCACCGGATCAGGAGGGCGCTGCAGCGGCACGTGAGCGAGCCCGTGCTGACCGCGCTGGACACATCGGGTGGGGTGGTGCTCCTTCCGCTGCAGGAGGGTGCCGATCCGGAGGTCGGAGAGCTGGCGGAGGCGGCGGGGCGGGAGGCGGGCGTGCCCGTGTGGCTGGCGGCCGAGCCGGCGCCGCCGGACGACGTGGTGGCGGCGGCCGGGCTGGCGTTCGACGGGGTGTTCCCGATGGAGGAGCTGCTGCCCGTGGTGGCGGTGGCGGCCGGGGTGCCGTGCGTGCTGGCGCTGCTGCTCTCAGGGCGGCTGCCGCTCTGGGGTGTCGTCCCCGTACAGGCGCTGGCCTGGCTGACGGCGGTGTCGGCCACGTTGTTCAGGGACGAGGCGTGGCTCGGGTTCCTGCCCGGCCCGGCCGCCGTCCGTGCCGCGCTGACCGGTGTGCGTGAGGCGGGCGGCCGGCTGCTGACCACCATCCTGCCCGCCGCCCCGGGCAGCACCGCGATCGTGCTGGTCGGCTTCCTGGTCTGGGCCGCCACCGCCGCCGGGGCCGAGCTGGCGCTGCGGTCGCGTGCCGTGCTGCTGCCCGCCGTGGCCGGCCTGCCCGTGCTGGGCGTCGCGGTCGTGCTCGGGGTCGCGGGGGCGGGCTCCGTGGTGCCGTACGCGGCCGGGTTCGCGGGGCTGGCGCTGCTGCTCGCGCTGGTCAGGTCGAGCAGATCGGCGGGGACGATCGCGGTGGGCATGCCGCTGCTGGCCGGCCTGGTGCTGGTGGCCGCCGTCGCCGGTCCCGTGCTGCCCATGGCCGGGCGGCCGTACGACGTGCGCGAGCTGGTCGAGCCGCCGCCGCCCCGCCCGATCCGCGGGGTCAGCGCGCTCGACCAGGTGTCGGCGTGGCTGCAGAACCCGCAGCGCGAGCTGTTCACGGTCAGCACGACCTCAGAGGCGAACCTCCGGCTGGCCGTCCTGGACACCTTCGACGGGGTGAGCTGGACGTCGAACGCCGGCTTCGTCCCCACCGGCGGCCGGGTGCCCGGGCAGCCGGGCGAGCGTGACAGCGTCGTGCAGCGGTTCACCGTGCGGAAGCTGCCGGGGCCGTGGCTGCCCGCCGCCGACCGGCCGCTGCTGGTCACGGGGCCCGGCATCATGGTCGATCCCGCCACCGGCA